>JAGREB010000306.1 GCA_020446775.1 Paracoccaceae bacterium | reverse complement strand
AGGAACTGGTCGAGAACGCCATCGACGCCGGTGCGACGCGTATCGACATCACGCTCAATGACGGCGGTAAGTCGCTGATTGTCGTTACCGACAACGGCAAGGGCATGACGCCACGCGATCTCGAAGTCGCCGTCGAGCGCCACGCCACGTCCAAACTCCCCAGCGACGACCTGCTCGAGATTGCCTATCTCGGGTTTCGCGGTGAAGCGCTCCCGGCCATTGGGTCGGTATCGCGGTTGACGGTCACCAGCCGTACGGCAGACGCCGAGTCCGCTTGGTACATGATGGTCTCCGGCGGCCAGAAGCAGGGGCCGGTGCCCGCGCCGCTGCCGCGTGGCACGCGCGTTGAGGTGCGGGACCTGTTCTATGCCACGCCGGCCCGGCTCAAGTTTCTCAAGACGGCAACGACCGAGTTGTCCTACGCGGTCGATGTCGTCGAACGCCAGGCGATGGCCCATCCCGAAATCGCGTTCACATTGACGGCCGAGGGAAAGACGCGGCTCAACTTGCCGGCCGGATTCAGTCAGGGCGATCTGTTCGATATTCACCTCGAACGCCTGACGGCGATCCTCGGCAAGGACTTCGGCGCCAATGCCGTGCCGGTCACCGCCGAGCGCGAGGAGTTCCGGTTGTATGGCTATATCGGGCTGCCGACGCTCAACCGCGGCAACGCGCTGGCGCAGTATCTCTTCGTCAACGGCCGGCCGGTTCGTGACCGGTTGCTCAACGGTGCGGTGCGTGCGGCATACCAGGATTTCTTGGCCCACAATCGTCATCCCTATGTGGCGATTTTCCTCGAAGCGCCCAAGCGCGAGGTCGACGTCAACGTTCATCCGGCCAAGAGCGAGGTCAGGTTTCGCGATGCCGGTATCGTGCGCGGCATGATTATCGGCGCGATCCGCCATGCCTTGGCCGAGGCCGGTCATCGCGCCTCGACCACTGTGTCGGATGCGGCGCTCGGTGCGCTGACCACGCTCGGCATCACGCCCGGCGCAGCAGCCGACTGGCCTTTCATGCCGCGTCCCGCAATCGGTTATGGCGCCGCGCGTGCGATGCAGGCGCCGTTCACGCCGCATCCCGACTCTCCGGTCGGACTGCGCGAAGATGCGGCGCTGTTCACGCCGCAACCCTCGGCCCGTGTCGATCAGGACGGGTCGGGCACTGAGCCGGGCGGACATTATCCGCTTGGCGTTGCGCGCGGGCAGTTGCACGAGACATATATCGTCGCGCAGACCGACGACGGCATCGTCATTGTCGATCAACACGCGGCGCACGAGCGCCTGTTGTACGAGCGGATGAAGGCGGCTTTGGCCAATGGCGGCGTGGCGCGGCAAATTTTGCTGATCCCCGATGTCGTCGAATTGGACGAGGGGCGCGCCGGGCGTGTCCTGGCCCGCGCCGGCGAATTGGCCGAACTCGGACTTGTGGTCGAGCCCTTCGGCACCGGCGCGGTCGCGGTGCGCGAGACACCGGCGCTAATCGGCGACGGCGATGTCGCCGGTTTGATCCGCGATTTGGCCGACGAGCTTGCGGAATGGGACGAAGCGCTCAGCTTGAAAGACCGGCTTGCCGATGTGTGCGGCACCATGGCTTGCCATTCGGCGGTCAGGGCCGGGCGCCGCCTCACGGCGGAAGAGATGAACGCGCTTCTGCGGCAGATGGAAGCGACCCCCTACGCCGGCCAGTGCAATCATGGCCGCCCGACTTACGTTGAGTTAAAACTGAATGATATAGAACGGTTATTCGGTAGAAAATAGGGCCGTACCCCAATTTTAGGAGGAGCGCCCATGTTGGGCGAGTTGTGGCGGTATTGGACGACCTTCGCGCCGGAGCGGGTGCGGAAATTCGGCTATCTCAAACGCCTGATTGCGCTCGAATTCCGCGCCAAGCGCTGCGCCGCCGCGTGGCAAGACCACCTGTCGAGCTGCCAGCGCATGATCCTCAAGGCCGCCGACCTGTGCAAGAAACGCGACGTATGCGTGGTGGTCGGATCGGGCCTATTGCTCGAAGTCCCGCTGGAGGGATTGGCCGACCGGTTTAAGAAAATCTATCTCGTGGACATGTTCCACATGCCGGCCGCGCGCCGTCAGGCTCGCAAGCACGCCAACGTCACGACGCTCACCGGCGACGTCACCGGCGTATTCGCCATGATGAAGGAAGGTTACTACCCCTCGCAGCACGTGCCGGCGCCGCCGGCGCGCATTCCCCATCTCAAGGACGCAGATCTGGTCGTATCGTGCAACTGTTTGACTCAGCTGGCCGGTCCGTTCGTCGCCTATTTCGAGGCGACGCGCAATTTCAGCGAACTCGATTCCGACAAGTTCGCCTATCAAGTGATGGAACACCACGTGCACGCCATCGTGTCGGAAGCGCCCGACATCGCGCTGATCATCACCGATTTCGAACGCTACGAACTGACCACCGACGGCGTCGCCAACAAGGTCGATCTCCTCAAGGCTTATCGCCTACCGGCGCCGCCGAACCATTTGTACTCCGAGGAATGGGACTGGCTGATCGCGCCGCGCGGCGAAGAACATCAAACGCGAGACATCGAGCACGTTGTCGACGCCAAGGTTTATCAGCGCGATGCGGTTGCCGAGGCTGAAGAAGAAACAAAAGAATCCGAACCGGAGGACGATCTTCCGATTGCCCCCGATCTCGGCGACAAACTCGCCGATCACTGAATTATTCCGCCGCCAGGAATAGAAACGACGCGCGCCCGTAGTCGCGGGTGTCGATCAAGCGGTAACCGTCAAGCGCGGGACGTTCGTCGCCGGCGTCGCATTCGGCGATCACCAGAGCATTGGCGGCGAGCCAATGCCGTTGCCGCAGCGATGCCAAGGCATGCGCCAGCAGGTTTTCACCGTACGGCGGGTCGAGAAATACGAGCGTGGCGTTGGCGTTGCCACGGGTGAGCGCGCAGGCGTCGCACAGCGTGATCGTTGTCCGGTCTTCGGCACCGAGTTTCCCCACTGTCGCCTTGAGACCGGCCACAACTGCCGGACTTGCTTCGACAAACGCCGCCGTTGCCGCGCCGCGTGAGAGGGCTTCAAATCCGAACGCACCGGTGCCGGCGAACAGGTCGACGACATGGGCGCCGGGCAGGCGAAAACCGATATCTGAAAAGCCATGAGTCAGGCGATTGAATATCGCCTCGCGCGCGCGCTCGCCGGTGGGGCGCACCAAAACGCCATCGGGAACGGCGATCTTGCGGCCGCGCCATGCACCGCCGACGATGCGCACTTCGCCACCGCCGGTATCGCCATCGGATCGGGCCTTAGCGCCGAGAATTTTGCCGCGTGGGCTTCGCGATGCCATTGCTGCGTTTCGTCTGCTGTGGCGGGCGCTTGGCCTTCAACTTTGGGGGTCCGCCGCGCACCCGGCCCAACTGCTCGTCGACGACCTTGCCCGGCACTTCCTCGACCTCGCCGCGCGGCAAGGTCCCCAATTGAAACGGGCCGTATGCCACACGGATCAGCCGCGTCACTTGAAGGCCCAAGTGTTCGAGGACGCGGCGAATCTCGCGGTTCTTTCCTTCGGTCAGCGTCATGGTCAGCCAAGCGTTGGCCGCGCCTTGGCTTTTGTCGAGGGCGGCTTTGATCGGTCCGTAGTGCACGCCATCGACCGTGAGGCCCTGGCCGAGCAGGGCCAGCGCCTTATCGCCGACTTGGCCGTGCACCCGGACCCGATAGCGGCGGCTCCAGCCGCGCGAGGGATGCTCGAGTTCGCGCGCGAGCGCGCCATCGTTGGTGAGCAACAACAACCCTTCGGACGTGAGATCGAGACGGCCCACGCTGATCACACGGGGAAGGTCTTTCGGCAGGGTTTCGAAAACGGTGGTACGGCCTTTCTCGTCGCGGTGCGTCGTCACGAGGCCAGGAGGTTTGTGATACCGCCAGAGGCGGCGTTTCTCGGCCGTGGGCAACGGCTTGCCGTCGACAACAACCGAGTCTGCCGCGGTCACGTTGCGCGCGGGCGAGGTTAAAACGTCGCCATTGACGCTGACGCGGCCTTCGGCGATCCAGCGTTCGGCGTCGCGGCGCGAACACAACCCGGCGCGCGCCAGAACCTTGGCGATGCGGTCGCCATCGGGCACTATTGCGGCGGGATTGCTCATGTGCGGCAGGCCGCCACCAGCGCCGCGAAAATTTTCGCATCGGCCGGGCTGATCAAAAACTCCGGATGCCACTGCACGCCCAGGCAGAATTTCCGCGCCGGGTCTTCGATGCCCTCGATCACGCCGTCGGGCGCGCGCGAATTGATGACGATGTTTTGAGGAACCGACTTCACCGATTGATGGTGCGCGCTGTTGACGGCGGTGCGATCCATTCCGGCGACGCGGTGCAGGAGCGTGTCGCGCGCGATGACGATGTCGTGTCCGGCTTCGTGGCGCGGGTTGGGTTGTTCGTGGGGCAGGGCGTTCGGCACTTCGTCGGGAATGTGCTGGATCAACGTGCCGCCCAACGCAACCGCCAGCAGTTGCTCGCCGCCGCAAATCCCCAAAATCGGTTTATCGGCGGCAAGGACGGCGCGGGTCATCGCAAGCTCGAAATCGGTGCGGCCTTCCTTGACCGTAACCGACGGATGGCGCGCGCTGTCGCCGAACAGTGCCGGGTCGACATCGAACGCGCCGCCGGTGACGATTAAAGCGTCGATCATGCCGGCGTATCGTTCGACCAGAGCAGTTTCGTGCGGCAACACAATCGGCACACCGCCGGCGGCGCTGACCGACGAACAATAATTCTGCCGCAGCGCATACCAGGGGTATTTCGAATAGCCGCCCGGTTGCTCGCTATCGACGCTGATGCCGACGACCGGCGCTGAGGAAGGTGTCTTTGCCATGAATTCGCGGTCCGGCGGCTGTTCTGGCACAGGCCGGTGCGAAGTCAAGCGAGGTTGGAGGCGGCGCGGTTAGGCTGCCGCAGTTTTGCCATAGGCCCGCGCACCGCGGCCGTGGGTCGTGGTCGGCAATCCGGCTTCCAGCGCCATATTGTTGATCAGCGTCGCCGACCAATCGCCGCCGAAACCCGACGACGGCAGCGTGGTTTGATCGACCGCCTCGTCGTCGGCGCCGAGCATGTTCATGG
>JAGREB010000026.1 GCA_020446775.1 Paracoccaceae bacterium | reverse complement strand
TGGCTGTCGATCGTGCGGTCGTCGACATAAATGTGCTCACCGTAAGCGGCGTCGATCAGTTGGTCGCGGCTTTTGACGTGGCCCGGGCGCTGCGCGAGCGCCTGAATGATCAGGAACTCGGTCACGGTCAAATTGACGGGCAGGCCTTTCCACAAACAAAGATGCTGCGCCGGATCGAGCACAAGTTCGCCGCGCGTGATCGAGCCTTGCGACAACGAGCCGCCGGGCGATTGCTTGGCTTCGAGGCGGCGGAATACCGTCTTGATGCGTTCGATCAACAGGCGCTGCGAGAACGGCTTCTTGATGTAGTCGTCGGCGCCCATGCGCAGGCCCAGCAATTCGTCGACCTCGTCGTCTTTCGAAGTCAGGAAAATGATCGGCATGTCCGACTTTTCGCGCAAACGCTGCAACAGCTCGATGCCGTCCATGCGCGGCATCTTGATATCGAGGATGGCGAGGTCGGCGGGGTCGGCGAGCAGTCCGCGCAGCGCATCGGCGCCATCACGATAGGTGTCGACCTTGTAGCCTTCGGTTTCGAGCATCATCGTCACCGAGGTCAGGATGTTGCGGTCGTCATCAACCAGAGCAATGCGATTGGCCACGGGAATTCCTTTCCATCTCCACTCCGGGCCGCGGCGAGGGGGAGGCAGCCGGCCCGACGGTGGTCCTATCCCAATGCCACATTGTGGCAAAAATCGCACCAGGGCAGGGCTGCATCATGGCGCGCCGGTTTTCTTGCGTAATCATTACTGCATTGATATTATTAATTTAATTCAAGAATGAGGGCGCGGTGAGCGATCACGAATTCGGTAGTTCGGGGTATCAAGTCCGCCAGTGGATCGGGCTGGCCGCCGGCCTCCTGATCCCGGCGGCCATGCTGGTGGCCGGTCCGCCGGCAAATTTGCCCGGCATCGCCTGGGCCACCGGCGCGGTTGCCGCAGCCATGGCGATTTGGTGGATCACCGAACCGATTCCGGTTTACGCCACCGCGCTGATTCCCCTGGTCGCGTTTCCGTTGCTCGGCGTATTCGACATCAAGACCGCCGCCGCGCCCTACGCGAACCCGACCATCTTCCTGTTCATGGGCGGGTTCATGATTGCGATGGCGATGCAGCGCTGGAACCTGCACCGGCGCATGGCGCTTGCGATCCTGGCGACTGCGGGAACCGGGCCACAACAGCTGGTCGGCGGATTGATGGCCGCGACCGTGCTGCTCAGCATGTGGATCAGCAATACCTCCACCACCATGATGATGCTGCCGATCGCCATTTCGGTGCTGTCGCTCATTCACGCCAACGACGTCGATCCGCGCGACGCGCGCAACATCGGGCCGGCGCTGATGCTGGCGGTCGGGTTCGGCGCCACCATCGGCGGCATGGCAACGTTGATCGGCACGCCGCCCAATGCGCTGCTCGCGGGGTTCATGCAAACCACCTACGGCGTGAAGGTCTCTTTCGCCGCGTGGATGGCGGTCGGCGCGCCGCTCGCATTGGTCATCGGTATCGCCTGCTGGGTGCTGTTGTGCCGCGTTCTGTTTCCAATCTCGAACGTGCCGGTCGCGGGCGCGCGCGAGTTGATTGCCGCTCAGCGCAAAGCCCTCGGTCCCATGTCGCGCGGTGAGATCGTTGTCGCCGTCGCGTTTGCCGTCGCCGCGGTGCTGTGGATCGTTCAGCCTTTTGTCGTCGCGTGGTTGCCCGGCCTGAAGCTGAGCGATGCGGGCATCGCCATGACGGTCGCGTTCTTGCTGTTCCTGGTCCCGGTCGATTTCGGCAAAGGCGAGTTCGTACTCGATTGGACCTGGGCCAACAAACTGCCCTGGGGAATTTTACTTTTGTTTGGCGGCGGTCTCAGTCTCGCCGATGCCGCGCAGAGTTCCGGTCTTGCCGATGCCATCGGTCAGGCGATGTCGGGCTGGTCGTCGGTTCCGGCATGGCTTTTGATCGCCGCGACGGTGGCGATCATCGTTTACCTGTCGGAGATCGCCTCCAATACCGCCGCCGCCGCCACCATGCTACCGTTGTTGGCCGCTGCCGCGGTATCGCTCGGCCAAAGTCCCTTGCTGTTCTGCATCGCCGGTGCGCTCGGGGCATCGGGCGGTTTCATGCTGCCGGTGGCGACGCCGCCGAACGCCATCGTGTTCGGTTCGGGTCAGGTGACGATTCAGCAGATGATCCGCGGCGGCTTCTGGCTCGATGTCATCTGGATCGTGGTGGTGGCGCTCGGCGCGATCTTTTTGGTGCCGCTGGCATTCGACACCGTATACGGCGTGGTGCCGGACTGGGCGATCAAAGCGAACGCGCGGTGAGTTTCACCGCGCGCCACGTACCGCCGGTTCGGTGACTTTATTTCGCGCCCGCTTTCAACTCGCCGATCAATTTATCGACGACGGTATTTTTCACGGCAAACCGTTCGTTCACCCGGTTCAGGTTGTTGATCAGGATTTCGATCAACGCCTTGATGAACGGATCGCAGCTTCTGAGTTTCGACTGGATCGTCGATTTGGAAATGCGGACGATCACGCTGGTTTCCAAAGTCTTCATTGTCGCCGAACGGCGCTCGCCGGTGATCGCCGCCATTTCGCCGAACACCGCGCCTTTTTCAAGCGTCGCCAGTTGAACTTGTTTGCCTTTGACGTCCTTGAAGAATCCAACGCGTCCCGACTCGAGAATGAACATGTCGGTGCTGTCATCGCCTTCGTGGAAGATGACTTTGCCGTTCTCGATGGTAATTCGCGAGAGCACTTCGCCGCGATTTGTCTGGATCATGGTTTATCAGCCCCCGAGCGCAGCCGCCTATGAGTCTAAGAAGAATAATTTGGTTGCCGCCAATTATGGGAAACCTTACAGGTCGCTGTGGATGATGCTGTAGCTTTTTTTCCAGCCTTCCGGCGTCTTGGTGAATGTGTCGTGATACACGAACCCGGTGACGCGGATGGCGCGGCCGCCGCAGCCTTCGTCACCCAGTTTTTCGCATCCCGTTGGCTTGCTTTGCGTGCCGGTGACCATGGTCGTCACGGTGCGCACCTTGGCGGTGCTCGGCGTCAGCTCGTCGAAATAGGTCGCGACATTGAAGTGCCGCCCGAACACACCTTCCGGCAGCGCCGGGTTGTTGACCAAGCCTTGATAGATTTCCTCGCGGCCGCTTTGGCGTGACCGCATCTTGCCGTTGGCGCCGTAAATCTCGAAAACCGCATCGTCGGTGAACAGCCGGTCGGCCCAGGTGCGCGGGTCGGGTTTGTTCACCCCGTCGCCATCGACCAACAGCGTGTACAACGTGATCTGTTGGGTGATGGCGTTCTGTGCCACCAGCTGGTCCACCGCCGACATCTCGGCGGCATCGGCACGTCGTGCGCCACTCTGCCATGCCACGACCGAGGCGATAGCGGCGAACGCCAACGCGCCTGCGAAGTTTCGAATGTGCGCAATTGTCATGAGGGTCCTCCCAGTCAGCGACCCACGTAAAATATCATGGTTCGGGATTGTCGTGCACCGGGGCAACGTGGCCCCGGTCGTAACTTAGCGCTTGTCTCGATTAAGTTCCTGGCCGGCGATGCGTCGTTCAAAAGCGCAAAAATCCCCCGGCGACAGTGCATCGGAAAAATGTGCAAGCGCGCGGTCGCGCTCCCCAAGCAGACTGGCGGCGAGACCAAGCCAGACGTTCGCCTGACACAAGCGGAGCGCATTTTTCGCCGGATCGCCGCCCTCAACGGCCGCAGCCAAAACCGCATCGGACGAACTCTCACCCAGAAAAAACTTATAAGCTGCCCCGGGCCAGTGGCGCTCGCCGAATTCCTGCGTTGCGGCGATTAAATCGGAACGCCCGTCCATATTCGCGCGCGATTGCGCGAGAAAGCGCCATACCGCGGCATCGGCGGTCTTGGCGTCAGCGAAATCCTTTGCCGCACCGCGCCAATCGCCGGTCAGAAAACGCATTTCCGCGCGCTTCTCCGAGAGTTCCGCATTCGGTCCGTGGGATAGCGCCGCCGAAAAATCTTCCGCGGCGCTGGTATAGTCGGTGCGGCATTCATGTGCCATGCCGCGGGATGCCAATGCGTCGATGTTGCCCGGCAAGATTCGCAAGACTTCGGTGAAATCGTCGATCGCATCTTTGCATTTTGCGTCGTTGATTCGCGCCATGCCGCGGAAGAACAGCAACTCCGGGTCGTTTGGCGTTGTGTCCAACGCAATCGTAAAATCGTCGACGGCCATGGCGAACCGTCCGGCGCGCAAGGCTGCGACGCCACGCGCTTGACGGATTGGCGGATTGTCTGGCGCGGCGTCCAGCACGGCGGAATAATCCGTGACCGCTTTTTCGAACTGCTCCAACTGTCCGTAGGCGGTCGCGCGCTGGCGCAAAACATCGATCTGTCCCGGCCGCTGCGCCAGTGTCTCGGAAAATGCTTCGGCCGCGCGTGCCGCATTGCCGTTGCGCAATTGTGCAATCCCTAACACGTGCCACGACTCCGCATCGCGCGGATCAAGCGCGATGGCGCGTTCCAGTTCGGGAATCGCGTCTCCATATTTCTGCTGGGCAACGAAATTCGCACCTCGGACCCGATAGGGGCCGGGATTGCGCGGATCGAGCCGGGCGGCCGTACCGAGGTCCGCCATGGCCGCGTCCACGCGGTTGATTTTCAATAGGATATCGCCGCGTCCCAGGTAGGCCTCGACCAAGTTGGGATCCAGTGCGATGGCTTTGGAAAAATCCGCCTCGGCCATAGTGACTTTCTGAAGGCTTGCATAGGCTTTCCCGCGCATCGCCAGCGCGGGCGGATCGTCGGGCGACATCTGCACCGCAATATCGAGATCGTTGATCGCTTCTGTGGTTCGCCCTTGATCGAGTAAAAGCGCGCCGCGCGTCTCGTGCAGGAGCGCAGCCGTGTCATCCGGGAATCCACCGGATTCCAGCGCAGCGGTACAGGCGGCAATCCGGGATGTTGTATCGGTGCCGCTGAAGCAGGCGAGGGGAGATTGGGCCTGAGCATGACCGCTCAGGATCGCGAAAAGTACAAAAGAGGGACTCAGCCCGATCAGTGGGCTTCGTCCCAATTGACGCCGACACCGGCGTCGACCACCAGCGGCACGTTCAGGTGCGCGGCGTCTTCCATCACTTTCTTGACCAGCTTTTTGGTTTTCTCGACGTCTTTCTCGGCGACTTCGAAAATCAGTTCGTCGTGCACTTGCAACAGCATTTCGGCTTGAAGTCCCGCGTCCTCGATCGCGCGCGGCAGCTGGACCATGGCGCGCTTGATGATGTCGGCGGCCCCGCCTTGGATCGGCGCGTTGATCGCCTGGCGTTCCGAAAATCCGCGTACGGCGGGGTTCTTGTCGTTGATCCCGGGCACCCAGCAGCGCCGCCCGAACGGCGTCATGACAAAGCCGTTGGTTTTGGCTTCGTCCTTGGTGCGGTCCATGTATTCGCGGATTTCGGGGAACTTGTCGAAGTAGGCGTCGATGAACGCCTGGGCTTCGCCGCGCGCGATGCCGAGATTGCGCGCGAGGCCGAAACCCGAAATGCCGTAGATAATGCCGAAGTTGATCGCTTTGGCGCGGCGGCGCAATTCCGAGGTCATCTCTTTCATCGGCACGGCGAACATTTGCGAGGCCGTGGCGGCGTGGATGTCCTCGCCGTTCTTGAACGCTTCCTTCATCGCCTTGATGTCGGCGACGTGCGCCACCAAACGTAATTCAATTTGGCTGTAGTCGGCCGAGATCAGTTTCTTACCCTTGGGCGCGACGAAGGCGGTGCGAATTTTACGGCCTTCCTCGGTGCGGATCGGGATGTTTTGCAGGTTCGGGTCGTTCGACGACAGCCGGCCCGTTGACGCAACCGTCTGCGAGAAGCTGGTATGAACGCGGCCGGTGTCGGGATTGATCTGTGCGACCAGCGCGTCGGTATAGGT
Source organism: Paracoccaceae bacterium (assembly GCA_020446775.1). Taxonomy (GTDB): domain Bacteria; phylum Pseudomonadota; class Alphaproteobacteria; order Rhodospirillales; family Rhodospirillaceae; genus VGEM01. The sequence goes on along the minus strand of JAGREB010000026.1, from coordinate 2,819 downwards.
GCTTTTGAGCTTTGCGAGCTGGCGCCAATCGAGCACGCGCGCGGGCAGGTCATGCCCTTGCGCGGCGAGGTCTTCCAAAATGTCGGCGCCGGTCGAATATGCGCCGGTCTTGCCTTTCTTGCCGCCGGGCAGGCTCATGCGTTCGAACAGGATTTCGCCGAGTTGCTTGGGCGAGCCGACGTTGAATTCCTCGCCCGCCAGCTTGTGAATTTCCTTCTCGAGCTTCGCCGCGCGCTTTTCGAAGTCGTCGCTCAGGTCGCGCAGTACTTTGGCATCGACCAAAATGCCCCGGCGCTCCATGTCGCGTAGAATGCCGATCAGCGGGCGCTCAAGCGTCTCATAAATCGTCAGCAGTTTCTCTTCGCGCAGGCGTGGTTTCAGCAGCATATGCAGGCGGCGCGTAACGTCGGCGTCTTCGGCGGCATAAGACGTCGCTTTATCGAGCGGGACCTGATCGAAGGTGATTTGGTTTTTGCCGCTGCCGCAGACCTCGGAGAATTTAATCGTCGTATGGCCCAGCAGAAGTTCGCTGACCTCGTCCATACCGTGTCCGTGCTTGGCACCATCCAGAACGTAAGACATGACGATGGTGTCGTCGACCGGTCCGACATCGATGCCGGCGCCCGCAAAGATATGCGCGTCGAATTTGATATTGTGCCCGATCTTGAGGACCGATGGGTCTTCCAGCATCGGCTTCAAGAGCGCCACCGCGTCCTTCAACGCGATTTGGTCCGGCGCTTTTTCCGTGCCCGCACCGCCGCCGCCCAAATCAAGCGCGCCTTGCGCGCCGGTTCTACCGTGTTCGAGCGGGATGTAGCAGGCCTTGCCGGGCTCGATGCACAGCGACACGCCGACTAATTTGGCGCGCAGCGGATCGAGGCCGTCCGTCTCGGTATCGACAGCGACCCAGCCGTTCGACGTCGCCGCATCGACCCAGGCTTTCAGCGCGGCTTTGGTTTGGACGCATTCGTAGTTCGTGCGATCGATCGGCTTCGCCGTATCTGCGTCGGCCGTCGGAGACGGGCTCGCGGCCGCAACCGGCACGTCGGGTGATGCGGTGGGTTGCGTCTTCACCGAAGCGACGGCCGCGTTGTTGCCGTTCTTGGCCGATACCTTGGCCATCAGGCTCTTGAACGATTGCTCGGCCAAAAAACCGATCAGCGTATCCTCATCGGGTGGATTCCAGACTAACTGCTCGAGCGGCACGTCGACGGGCACGTCGTCTTTCAACGTCACAAGCTGCTTGGAGATGCGCGCCAACTCGGCATTCGCCATCAGGTTTTCGCGACGCTTGTTCTGTTTGATTTCACCGGCCCTGGCCAACAGCGTGTCGAGATCGCCGTAGGTGTTGATCAAATCGGCAGCCGTCTTGACGCCGATGCCCGGAACGCCTGGCACGTTGTCGGTCGAATCGCCGGCCAGCGCCTGCACGTCGATCACCTTATCGGGTGTTACGCCGAATTTTTCCTGAACTTGCTCGGTACCGATATCGATGTTCTTCATGGGGTCGCGCAGCCGCACGCCCGGGCGGACCAACTGCATCAAATCCTTGTCGCCGGAAATAACAACGACATCGATTCCTTCCGCCGCGGCCTGCTTGGCATAAGTGGCGATCAAATCGTCGGCCTCGAATCCGGCCATTTCAATCGCCGGAACGTTGAACGCACGCGTCGCGTCGCGGACCAGCGCGAATTGCGGCACAAGGTCGTCAGGCGGCGGCGGGCGATGCGCTTTGTAGTCTTTATAAATGTCATTGCGGAACGTCTTGCGGGCGGTGTCGAACACCACCGCGATCAGTTCCTCGACACTCTGGTCGCGCAAATCGTCGAGCAGCTTCATCATCATCGACGAGAAACCGTAGACCGCATTCACAAGCGTCCCATCGGGACGCGTCAGTCTCTGGTTGATGCCGAAATAGGCGCGGAAAATGTAGCCCGACCCGTCGATCAGGTAGAGGCGGCGCGGCTTCCCGCCGGGTTTTGCGCCGGCTGTCTTTTTCGCGGCCATCCTCGCGGCGGCCTAGTGCGCGGCGTGGGCTTTGGCGTGGGCGGCGTCGAGCACGTACCGGCGGCCGCAATATGGGCAGTCGATCTGGCCCTTCTCCGGTTTGATTTGCAGGTAAATACGCGGATGGCCAAGGGCGCCGCCGCCGCCATCGCAGCTGACCTGCGGGGTTTCGACGGTGATGGTTTCAACCGGTTCGGCCATGGCGAAAAGTCCGTATGCAAAAGGGCGTTGGCGCGCGGCGCATGCGCCATGTGTTTATGCGTCCCGGCGGCGGCGTTTTCAAGCCCGCCAGCACCCCCGATTTCACGAGTAATTTCATTAGGTTGACGATCTCCCGCCGGGCCCTTGATCGCTCCGCCCTGGCGGTGTACCCACCGCCATCACCCGCGCACCGCGCCGCCGCAAAGTCAGTCCACGCCAATTGCCGATGTCCATCCGTCCCGCCCTGCCGCGCTACGCCGTCGAGATCAGCGGTCTCAATAAGGTCTACGCCGGCAGCAATAAGCGTGCGCCCAAACACGCGCTCAAGGATTTTTCGCTCGCGATCCCGCGCGGTTCGTTCTTCGGTTTGCTCGGGCCCAACGGCGGAGGCAAGACCACGCTGTTTCGCATTCTCTCCACGCTGCTCGAGCCCGCCGAGGGGCGAGCGCTCATCTTCGGCAGCGACGTGGCGAAGAGCCCCATCGAAGCGCGCCGTCGCATCGGCGTAGTCTTCCAGAACCAGTCGCTCGACCGCCGCCTCAGCGTCGAAGAGAACCTCGACTGCCAGGGCCGCCTGTACGGGCTCGGCGGCGCGGATCTCAAAGAGCGCA
>JAGREB010000305.1 GCA_020446775.1 Paracoccaceae bacterium | reverse complement strand
TTTTTGGGTTTGCGATGTCCGTTCTTCGCCATTTCATGATTTTTCTAGCGGCTGTATCAGCGTGGCACGCGAGTCCGGCCTTTGCCGAAAAAGAATTGCGAATGGCGCTGATCTCCGCGCCGCCGTCGCTTGGCAATCCCTTCGGCGCCATTGGACCACCGTCCAGCTTTGTGTGGGCCGCGATGTTCGACCCGCTGGTTTCGCCGACCGACGACGGCGGATTGGAACCGGGACTGGCCCTCAAATGGGAAGTGATCACGCCGACCCGGTGGCGCTTTCACCTGCGCAATGGGATCAGGTTTTCGAACGGGGAACCTTTTACGGCCGAAGCGGTTGCCGTCACGTTGGGATGGCTTGCGAGCGACGAGGGGCGGCGATCCGTCATCGGTTCGGAAATCCTTGCCCTCAAAGGGACTGAAATCGTCGACGATTTCACCATCGATGTCCTGACAACCGAACCGGACGCGATCCTGCCCAAGCGCCTCACGCCGGTCGGGATTGTCGCGCCCAAGGCGTGGACCGAACTCGGTCCGGAAGGATTTGCGCAAAACCCCGCCGGCACGGCGGCATTCAAACTTGAGTCGTGGACTGCGCGGGGAGGCCGAATCACATTGGTCGCGAACCCCAACGCGTGGCGTAAACCGATCATTGACCGCATCACGTTTTCGTTGACGTCGGATCCGGTCGCGCGCGTGCAATCTTTGATGTCCGGGGCGACCGATGTCGGCGTGATGATGGGACCGGAAAACATCGGATTGTTCGAAGGCACCAGTTTCCAAATCTTCGAATCGCCGACGCCTCAGGTTTACGCGATCGCGTTCAACGTCGAGGGCCGGCCCAACTCGATCATTGCCGACCGGCGCGTGAGACAGGCCATCAATTACGCGGTCAACAAGTCGGCGATTACCGACATCATCATGAACGGACGCATGCGTCCCGCGGGGCAGGGGGCGACCCCCAGTGTATTTGGATATGACCCCACGATTGAACCCTACCCGTACGATCCGGAGCGCGCGCGTAGCTTGCTTCGCGAAGCAGGCGTTTCGACTCCCGTCAAACTGACTGCCGACATCGTCACCAACGGGCTTGCCGGCGATGCGACGTTCTTGGCGCTCGTTCAGCAGGATCTCGCGAACGTCGGAATCGAGTATGAAATCTATTCTCTGCCGTTTGCCGAATGGCTGCGCAAATATGTCGTTAATTCGTTCGACACCGACATGACCGGTCTGTCGTGGAACGGTGCGCCTTATTACGACGCCATTCGCGCGGCTTCATATTTTTCATGTTTGAAGCCGGTGCCGTTCTTTTGTGACCGGGAGATGATGCCGCTTTTTGATGCCGCGCGCGGTGAATTCGATGTCGAGGCCCGCGGTGCCATTCTGCGCGAGTTGGGTCATCGTATGCACGATGAGGCTCCGGCCTTATTTCTTTATGAGGTCACGGATCTGTCGATTGTCGCGCCGCGCGTTCGCAACTTCCGTGTCCGCACGCGCGTTCCCGCCTATGAAGAAATCGACATGACGGAAAAGTGAACTCGATCGAATCATCCGGGTCCCGGCAGTTTACGTAAACCATCGAAAACTCCATAGTCGCTGTAGACAAAATCACGCACGAACCATGGCGCGTCCTCATATAAAGCTTCTTCGCATTACAGGGACGATTCTGGCGCTGGCGTGTGGCTCGGTGCACGTCGCGGGGGCCGATCAGTCGCCAAGTTCGACGGACGCTGCGGAAGCGGTGAATCTCCCCGTGCAACAGGTCGCGCCGCCGGCCGCCGAGCAGTTCCGCGACATCGATCCGATTGCCCTCTACGGCGGCGATATCGTTTTCGACGTTTACCGCAAGAAGTCCCGCATCGGCGAGCACAGAGTCTCGTTTCAACGCGATGGGGACCGGCTCACCGTTAGCGTGAAATTCAATCTCGCCGTCAAAATCTTGTTCATTCGCGCTTATAAGTTCGAATACGAGGCGACCGAGATCTGGGAGCGCGGCAACTTGATCGCCGCGACGTCCCGCACCGACGACAACGGCAAAGTCTCGAACGTCCGCGCACGCTCGGAAGGCGGCGTCTTCGTGATCGACGGCCCGCGTGGGCAGGAGATCGCAAGCTCCTGGGTGTTTCCGTCAAATCACTGGAATCGCGGGCAGGTCGCTTCGACGACTCTGCTCAACACGATTACCGGCCGCCTCGCGCACGTCGCGCTGATTCGCAACGGCATCGACCGCGTCGAGACCGCGCAAGGGCCGGTCAATGCGGAGCACTTCACCTATACCGGCGACCTCCGGGATACCGACGTGTGGTACGATCAAGCCGGCCGTTGGGTCAAAATGGTGTTCAAAACCGGGGGCTCCGTAATCGAATACCGATGCCGCCAATGCAGTCCGCTGGAGGACGCCCAATTGCAAGCGAGCGCCGCCAAAGACGGTGAGATCCAGCCCGTCGTCACGCCGGGAACGGCGCCGTGAACGATCTTGCGCCGGCCGCACGGGCGTACGTCGCCTTCTACGAAAGTTTGACGCCTGAAACCGTAGCGAACCTGGGCAACGTCGTTACCGATGACGTGAGATTCAAGGATCCCTTCAACGATGTACGCGGCCGCGGCGCCTATGCCGCCATCCTCAGCCACATGTTCAAAGCCGTACCGGACATCTCGTTCAAAGTCAGCCACGTCGCGATCGATGGCGAGGTTTGCTTCTTGCGCTGGCGGTCCGAAGGAACGCTCTCGGGCGGACCGTGGATCGTCGACGGCATGAGCGAACTCCGTTTCGCACCAGACGGCCGTGTCCGTGAGCATATCGATCACTGGGATGCGGCCGCGCAGTTCTACGAACGATTGCCGATCTTGGGCGCGCTGATCCGATTTATTCGGCGGCGCGTTGCAGAGCGCTAGCCGCCGCGACATCGGTTTCGGCGCGGCGGAACGACAGTGTGACCGTACCGACGTGGAAACCCCATTTGGTGACCTCGGCCCGATTGAGGAGTACGCCTTCGGGCTGGAGGAACATCCAGTCGTCGAAGTGAACCTTCCACGTATCGTCACCGACTTTTAGATTGAGATCGTAAATCCAGTTGAGCGCGTTCCCGTAGGATTTGCCCTGCGCCGTGCCGACCACGTCGCCGGCCGTTCCCGTGTACGTGTGATCGTCGACTTTCTTGATCGTCCACACGCGGCGGTCTTTTTCACCGTCCGAATAGGCGAAGCGTTCGTCGAGGACCAATGTTTCGCCGTCCCACGTGCCGTTGATGTCGACCACGAATTGACGGCGTAAATTGCCAAAGCGGTCTTCGAATATTCCCCACGCTTTGGTTTGGCCCGAAAAATAATTTTCGAGCACAAACCGGGGGTCCTGATTTGCGAAATCTTCCGGTTTCATCTTCGTGCTACACGCTGCGAGAGTTCCAATCGCGACAATAGTCAGAATGCGCTTAAGAAACGTTCCAAAGGTCATCGAGAATGTTCCAAACATCAGTTGCCTAGCTTCGGCGGGCCAACGACTCCAGCCGCGATCTAATTGTCTTTTGGCGATCCGCCGTGATTGGAAAATTCCAAATCACCGCAATTGCTACGACCTTAAGTACGACTGGAATTACGGCATAGATCACCGTCAGAGCAGCCAGGGCGCCTGCGGAATTCGGGCCTTTGGCGTCAAATCCGAAGGCCGCGAGTACTGGAAAAGCAATGCCGACGGCGGCCGCAAGGGCCAGTTTGGTCGCCATGCCCCAGATCGCAAAAAATAATCCGGCGCGGCGCTGTTTGCTGCGCAGGGTATCGAAATCGATTACATCGGCTTGCAGGGCGGGCGGCAAAGCGAGGTCGGCGCCAAGTCCCATTCCCGTCACCGCGCAGACGATCCCGAAGGCGACGACGGCGCCCGGCGCGATGGCCGGCACCGAAGCGAACGCAAGGCAGGTCATGATCATTGCCCAGCACCATGCCTTGTGCTTGCCGACCCGCCGGCTGAGGGCCAGCCACATCGGGATCGCGCCCACGGCGAACAGGAAATAAATCAAGATCAACACGCTGCGGGCGGTTTGATCGGCGCGTAAAGCGTGCTCGAGATACAGCAGGAACAATGTCGACGGGATGCCGTTGGCAAACCCGTTGATCAACCAAGACGTCAGCAAACGCACAAATGGCCGGTTACTTGAAATCGCGCTTAAGGTTGCGCGCAGGCGCGACGTCAGTGAATCCAAGGTTCCGGATCGATGCGGCGACGGCGGCAACTCGTCCGGAACGCGCCAAAGTGCGAAGATGATGAATGGTCCGCCCAAGATCACGGCCATCCAGCTGATCATTCCGAGGGCATCGCGCTCACTGAGGCCCGCAGAAGCGGCCCAAACCGGAACCGTGCCCGCTGCAAAAATTCCGAACACCATCACGCCTTCGCGCGCCGAGGTAATCCGCGCGCGTTCGTGATATTCGCCGGACAATTCCGCGCCCCAAGCGGTGTAGGGCACGTTGATCATCGTCCAGCCGAGGTACAGCAACACAGACCACAACGTCACATAGGTGGCCGTGACGCCTTCGGGTGGTTGAAACAATTTGATCAACGCCAAGCCGCCGATCACGGCACCTGCCGCGATCCACGGTTTGCGGCGTCCCCACCGGCTCCGCCAGCGGTCGCTCCATGCTCCGATCAACGGATCGGTGATGACGTCGCTCGCACGTGCGATCAGAAGCGCAGTTCCTGCGGCGGCGAGGCCAAGCTCGGTTCCGTACAGGCTCGGCAGGAACACGGCGGCGGGAATGGTCGGCATGGCCAGCGCGAAGCCGGGCAGCGCATAAGCCGCGAGGATCGGGTTGGGGAGTTTGGGTGCCGTGGTCATATGCCGCTTACGCCGCCGAAAGGCGCGCGGCCGACCGCGGTAATCACGGTCGCACGATCTTGAACTGGCCGACGTCGATGCTGCCCGCGCGGAAACCGCCCTCGCAATAGGCCAGATACATTTCCCACATGCGCCGGAATCTCTCATCGAAGCCGAGCGGCTGGATCGCCGACCACTTTGCTAAGAAGCGGTCGCGCCACAAACGCAGCGTTTGCGCGTAGCTGAGGCCGAACATGTTCGCTTCGCTCAATTGGAGCTTCGCGTCGCCAAATTGTTGCTTAAGCGCCGGAACGGACGGCAGCATGCCGCCCGGAAAGATGTAACGCTGGATAAAATCCGCGCTACGGCGGTAGGTTTCGAAACGTTTCTCGTCGATGGTAATGATTTGCAGCGCTGCGCTGCCGCCGCTGACCAGCCGGTCGCGGATCATGCCGAAATACCGCGGCCAATGCTGTTCGCCAACCGCTTCGAACATTTCGATCGAAGCGATCCGGTCGAAGGTGCCTGAAACGTCGCGGTAATCCTGCAAGCGCAATTCGACACGGTCGGAAACGCCGGCCTTTTGCAGCCGTTCGCCGGCGTATTTCAGTTGCTCTGTCGATAGCGTTAGTCCGGTGACGCGGCAGCCATAATTCTTGACGGCGAATTCGGCGAATCCGCCCCATCCGAAGCCCACTTCCAGGACGTTGTGGTCCGGCTTCAAGTCGAGCAATTCGGCGATGCGGCGGTATTTTTCGATTTGCGCCTCGGGCAACGGCTGTTCGTCATGGGCGAAATACGCCGACGAATAGGTCATCGTCGGATCCAACCACTGGGAGTAGAAATCGTTGCCGAGATCGTAGTGCGCCGCGATGTTCTTGCGCGCGCCGGTTTTCGAATTCGCCCGCAGCAAGTGTCCGATCCGGTGCCTGATGCGATGGAAGAAATTTTGCAGCTTCGAGGATTCCCATGTGTCCATATTCATCGCCGCCAATTCGATGACACACGGCAGTTCCGGACTGTCCCAATCGCCATCGAGGTACGCCTCGACAAATCCAAAGTCGCCCTGGGTCATGAACCGGCGCACTGCGCGCCATTTACGAATATGAATGATCGCGTGCGGGCCGTGTTCGGTGTTGCTGGACAATTCATATTCCGCGCCGTCCGGCATAATCAGCGTCAAGCGGCCGGCAGTCAGGCGGCTGACCACGCTTAAGAATTTCTGGATCAGTACGTTTCCGGCGCGGCCGTGACTAGGGTCGGCAAGCGCGTTTGCGTCAGTCGACATGAAGTCACCTCAATCAAAACACGGTTCTACGCCCCGGACTTGCGGCTGGATCACGCTGACCGCCGCGGCCGGAGGATCGGGACGATGGACCAGCGGAATCCCTTTGATCCACAATTTTAAAGCCTCCCAGTGAATGCCGCCAATCACCTTGAGCGTCATCAAAGGGTAGGTGGTGAGCATGCGCCATACCGTACCTGAGGTAAACGGAACCCGCATGCCGGCGAATGACGCGAACAACAATGCGCCATCGTTATCCGCTTCGTGGATAGAAATGGCGATCTCGTCCCGGGGCGGCTTAATCCGGAAATTGTAGGTCATGGCCATATCGATGAATGGCGATACGTACATTTCCTTTGGGCAGGCTTGGCGCACGACTTCCGTTTCTCCGTTGCCAACCGGGAACAAGTAAGTGTGCCTCTGGTGAAACGTGTTGTTGACCTGATGCAAAACGGCGGACAGTTCGCCCGATTTGCGGTAGCAAAAATAAACGCTCAAGGGGTTGAACGCATAACCGAACATGCGCGGGTAACACAGCAGGCGGATCGGCCCCCCGTCGACCGGTACGCCGGCATCGCGCAATTCTTGTTCGACCCATTGCTTGAGCGGAACGTTTCGTCCGGGACCGTGATCGCGGTCGTAAAAACTTAAAGGACGAAGCCGGTTGTATCCGAACCCGGCCACCGTTCGGTCGAGCGTTGTCAATTCATCGAGATCGACGAGCATCGAAAATACGCGGTAGGTCAGGCGGTGCTTTCGCGGGCGAACCCGGCGGTGCATCACCGAACCGACGTAGAACGCTGACTTCAATTCGGTCACGCCGCGGCCTCGAGCGGTTGCGGCAGGAAAATGCGTCCCGATTCATCGGCGACCGTCCATGGCCGCCGCATTCCTGAAACGGCTTCTCCGACCGAAAGCCCGGCCTGCAAGCCGTCTTCGTGGAATCCGTGCCCGAAATAGGCGCCGCAGAACCATGTGCGATTGCGCCCTTGAAGTTCATGCAGCCGGCGCTGCGCTTGCAATGCGGCGCTATCGAAGATCGGATGCTCGTATTCGAACGCATCGATGAACGCATCGGGTCTCGGCGCGCGATGCGGGTTGAGCGTCACAAACAACGGATCGCCATGGTCGATATTCTGGAGCGAATTCATCCAGTAGGTCAGGCAAACCAAGCGCGAGTCGCACAAATTCTCCGCGGCGATGTAATTCCAGCTCGCCCATGCGCGCCTGCGGCGCGGCATCAAGCTCTCGTCACGATGCAGAACGGCGTGATTACGTTCGTATCTGATTTGGCCGAGTGTCGCGCGTTCTTCCGTGCTCGCATCGCCGAGCATGGCGAGCGCTTGATCGGAGTGCGACGCGATCACAACGCCGTCGAAAGCTTCGACGGAACCGTCGGCAGTTTTGATTTCGACATGGGACGGAAAGCGGGTGATCGATACAACTGCGCAATTACGCCGGATGTTCTCGGCGAACCCGGCTGCAATCTTGGCAACATAGGCGCGGCTTCCGCCGGTGACGGTGCGCCACTGGGGCCGCTTTGAGTCGCGCAATTCGAGCAATCCGTGGTTCTGGAAAAACCGCACGAACGATGCAAGTGGGTATTCCCGCATGTTGCGCAACGTCGCCGACCAAATGCAGGCGCCCATCGGTAGCAGGTGATCGCGCAGAAAAGTTTCGCTGTAGTGGTGGCGATCGAGATAATCCCCCAGTGTGGCATCGCGATTTTCAGGATGCGCGCTGTGATCGACGGCATCGCCATAAAAGCGAACGATGTCGTAGATCATCCGCCAAAATCGAGGCCGCAGGACGTTTCGTTTTTGCGCGAACATGCTGACCAGGCTTGATCCGGAATATTCGAAGCGTCCGGAATCGACCGAAGCCGAAAACGACATCTCACTGGCCTCCGTCGCGACGCCGAGGTGATCGAACAGGGCTGTAAGATTGGGATAGGTTCGTTCATTATATACGATGAATCCGGTATCCACCGGGATCCGCGCGCCGTGACCCGTGGCCGACGGCGCGTCGACCGTGTTGCAATGTCCGCCGATCCAGGATTCTTTTTCGAAAACGGTGACGTGATGGCGCTGATTGATCAGCCATGCCGCCGATAGACCCGATACGCCGGTTCCGACGACGGCAATACGCGAACGTTGAGCATCTAACATGAATCGTAATTCCACCTGAGCACGCCGGCATGGAGCATGGCTTTGTTCCGGATGCTGTTCGTGATCCCCTTGCAATGACACCATATTAAACCCGGTCGACGCGAGTAGGAAAAGCCGCCGGCGGACCATCGTTCCCGGCGATACCGGAGGCGCGGGTGTGGATTATTTACGGTCCAAACAAGGGCTTGGTTTTTATTGAGTCCTTCCGAAACGAAGATTTCGCCTTTGCATGCCGCCCGTATCAAATCCCATGATCCAATGCAGGATTAGCACCGTAGAAAAGAGGAATTTTCAGTTGAGGGACGGTGGCGTATCATGCTTCAAACGGCCGTATTACAGTGGCCCGGGCGCTGGACCAAGAAACCGCGTGCAGCCGCGCCGCCGCAGTTCCGCGATTCGTCCCAGCCAGCGTCACTCACCGTCAAATCTCCGAAACTCGCCGTGACTCTCGAGCCGGTTCAACACGAAGACTTTTCCAGCCTTGTCGTCTCCGTTGCGACCACACGCGATCGTTCCGCGTTTGCGCGCTTGTTCGAACATTACGCACCACGCATCAAGTCGTTCCTGCTGCGTCAAGGGACCGACCCAGCGCAAGCCGAAGACCTGGCCCAGGAAACGATGATGTCGGTGTGGCGCAAAGCGGCCATGTTCGATCCGGCGAAGGCTTCGGCCGGAACTTGGATTTTCACGATCGCGCGCAATCTCCGTATCGATGCGATCCGCAAGGCGCGCCGTCCCGAATTCGACCCCGAAGACCCGGCATTCGTGCCCGATGCAGAAAAGCCGGCCGACGAAGTGATCAACGCCGATCAGATGGGGTGCATGGTTCGCGAAGCAATGGCCGAACTGCCGGATGAACAGGCGCTTGTCGTGCGCATGTCGTTTTTCGAAGACAAGCCCCACGCCGAGATTGCGGAACAACTTCGGTTACCGCTGGGCACAGTCAAATCGCGCCTGCGCCTCGCCATGCGCCGCATCAAAGAGCATTTGGGAGACCGCGCATGAGCGATCGGTTGATGTATCATCCGGCCGACGAAAGCCTTTTGGCCTATGCGGCGGGCACGCTCGATGAGGCGACCAGTGTCCTGATCGCAACTCATTTGTCGCTATGTCCGCATTGCCGGGCCGCGGTGTCGGCTGCCGAATCGGTTGGCGGTGAATATTTGGACCGGGTCGAACCATCGGCGGCCATGAAGGTTTCTGCGGCCGACGTGCTCGCGATGGCCGAGCAAGGTGGCGAGGTTGCCCGTCCCGCCGCGCCGCAGGCATGCGAGATTGTTGCGGATATTGCCGATATGGCGGACATGCCCCGGCCATTGCGGAATTACATCAGCGACGTGGGAATCAAATTGAAGTGGCGCTGGATGGGGCCTGGCGTGCGCTATGCGCAAATCGCCGGGGACGACGCGTCCGAAAAGATCGGATTGCTGCGAATTGCGCCCGGCACGCGTTTGCCGCGCCACGGTCACACCGACGAAGAATACACAATGGTGCTTGCCGGCAGCTATGAAAGCGCATCGTGCCGGTATCGGCGTGGAGACGTCGAATGGGCCGACGCTGCAGTCGTCCATCAACCGAGTGCCGGGCGCGAACAAGAATGTGTCTGCTTGGTGGTGACCCGAGGAGCGCTCAAGGCGACCGGTCTGTTCGCGCCGATAATTCAGCCGTTAATGGCGATTTGAACGATCTCCGGCGTCGCGCAACGTGTTCTTTTCCGTTTAATTCGGGCTCTGTTATGCTCCGTTGATGCGCGGGGCAAACAGTGCGTGAAACGACGGTGGACACGGACATCAAAGCTGGCGACCTCAGTCAATATCGCGTGCTCATCGTCGACGACGACAAAATGAGTCGCGTTTTATTGTCTCACCAATTGGCATCGCTCGGCGTTCCCTGCGAACAAGTGTCCAACGGCGTCGACGCGCTTGCGATTCTCGATCACGTCCAGTTCGATTGCATTCTGTGCGACTACCGCATGCCCGGTATGGACGGTCCGGCGCTCGCGCGCGCGATCCGCACACGTGAGGCCGAAACCGGATTCGCCGGCGAGGCCGGTAAAACTGTCTATATTGTCGCCGTGAGTGCCAACGCCGATCTGGATCAGGCGCAGGATTGTTTTGATGCCGGCATGAATGACGTGTTGGCGAAACCGATCGAGGCTGCTGCGTTGCGCGCGATTCTCGAACGCCATCCGGCGGCCTCAGCGAAAGACGTGGCCCCGGATGATGTTTCGACCGTCTTCGAACCGTCGCGATTGGTGAGAATCTACGGCCGTACGCCACGCCTGAGGGCGACGCTCGAACAGTGGATTGCCGCCGCGGAAAGCGCTCTCCGCAACATCCGGCGCGGGGTCGACATGCAGGATTGCGAGGCCGTCGCGGATCACGCTCACCGTTTGCTCGGATCGGCCGGAATCGCCGGCGCTCACAAATTGGCCAAAGCGGCCGCGGCGCTCGAAAATGCGGTGCGTGGAAATTCGCCGGAGATTGCCCGCGAAGTCGCCGAGATCGGCGCGGAGGCGATGCACGCCATTGGGGCCGCGCGCGCATATATCGAAGAGTTGTAGTTCTGCCGGAATATGGCTGCGGGGCGTGCGGTTACGCCTCGTCGGTCAAAATGTAACCGTTGCCGCGAACCGTCTTGATAATGGACGGCCGGCCGCCGTAGGGCTCGATCTTGCTGCGAACGCGCGTCACCAAGACATCGATGCTGCGGTCCGACGGCGACCACTTTCGATTTAGGACGTCGGTCATGAGTCGTTCGCGCGACATGACCGCGCCACGGTTGCGAACCAGATGATTGAGTAGTTTGAATTCGTTGCCGGTCAAGCCGATCTCGTCGGCATTGGGGCCGCGCAATTCGCCTGTCGTCGTGTTCAAGCGGTAGCCGTGGAATGTTTCCCATTTATCGCCATCGCCTTCGGCGTCCGCCGAACGGCTTTGATGCGTGCGGCGCAGCACGCTCTTCATACGCGCGAGCAACTCGCGTTCGTCGAACGGTTTGGTGATGTAGTCGTCGGCGCCAAATTCGAGCCCGGTGACGCGCGTGTCGATTTCTTGCCGTGACGTGACAATTATAATTCCGGCCTCGAACTGCCGGCGTAGTTGACGCGTCAGCGCGAGGCCGTCGTCGCTGGGCAAGCGCAAATCCATGAGGACCAACGCGGCCGGATCTTGTTCCATGATGCGAAACATGTCCGCGCCGTTCTCGACTGCGGATACGCGAAAACCTTCTTGCGCAAGAAAGGTCGAGATCACGTCGCGGATAAACGGATCGTCTTCGACGATCAAGACGTGGGTAGTTGTCTCTACATCCGCCATCGAACGCGCCGTGGGTTTGGGATGATCCCACTCGGCGAAACGCAAGTTCGCCGTGCCGGACACACGAAGATTTTCTGGGTACGGGTGAATTCGCAGCACATTCGCACAGAATTGTGCTCGCGGGAAGGATGGTGCCGGAAGAGGGACTCGAACCCCCGACCCCCTGATTACAAA
>JAGREB010000304.1 GCA_020446775.1 Paracoccaceae bacterium | reverse complement strand
TCAACAACTTCTATACCGCGACCGTGTACGAAAAGGGCGCCGAAGTGATCCGGATGCAGCACCGGTTGCTCGGCGCGGCCAACTTCCGCAAAGGCATGGACCTCTATTTCCAACGTCACGACGGCCAGGCCGTGACGTGCGATGACTTTGTCGCCGCCATGGAAGATGCATCTGGCCAGGACCTGACTCAATTCAAGCTGTGGTACAGCCAAGCTGGAACGCCCGCCGTGGAAGCCAAAGGCGCTTACAACGACCGCGAACGGACCTACGCGCTCACCTTGACGCAATCCCTTGCGCCGACACCTGGCCAAGCCGTCAAGGAACCGATGCACATCCCGTTTGCGGTGGGGCTGGTCGATCACGACGGTCGGGATATCGCGCTCGAACTCGGCGACGACGGCGTCTCGACGCCGACGAAGGTTCTCGAACTGCGCCAACCGAGCGAAACCTTCATTTTCCGGAATGTGCCTTCTCAACCGCTGCCGTCGCTCAATCGCGGTTTCTCGGCGCCGGTCAATGTCACAGTAAAGCTGAGCGACAACGACCGCGCGTTTCTGATGGCGCACGATTCCGATGGCTTCAATCGCTGGCAAGCCAAACAGGACTACGCCGCAGCCGTCATCTTGCGTGGTGTGGCTGAGTTGAACGCCGGACGCTCTTTCGTGATCCCGGCCGACTTTCTCAATGCGATGGGCGCCATCGCTGCCGACGACGGCATTGAGGACGGATTCCGCGCATTGTTGATGGCGATGCCGGGATTCGACGATCTTGCCAACCGCATGTCCGTGGTCGATCCACTTAATTTGTTCACGGCGCGCGAAGCGGTGCGCCGCGCCATTGCGGAGAAACATTTCACAACGCTGCAAAAAGTATACGAGGCCCGACGCAGCAACGTTCCGTTTTCGCCCGATGCCGCCGGCGCGGCCCGGCGATCGCTAAAAAATACTGCGCTCAGCTATTTGGCCTTGATGGAAACCGACGAGACAACGCGCATGGTCAAGGCGCAATTCGACGATGCCGACAACATGACGGACCGAATGTCTGCATTGTCCATTTTGTCGCGGCTCGACCACCCGGCACGCGCTCAGGCGCTCCATGCGTTCGCCGCGAGATACGACGGCGATGCCGTCGTCCTCGATAAGTGGCTTGCCGTACAAGCGACCAGCCCCCTACCCGATACGCCAACCACGGTTCGCAACTTGCTGACGCACAAGAATTACGACGCTAAAAACCCGAACCGAATTCGGTCCCTGGTGGGCGCGTTCTCGACCAGCAATCCGGTGCATTTTCATGCCACCGACGGTTCGGGCTATGCGTTCCTCGCCGATCAGATTATCGCCGTCGACAAGTTCAACCCGCAAACCGCTGCACGGATGTTGCCGCCACTCGGCCAGTGGCGCCGTTACGATCAAGACCGTCAAAAGATGATGAAAGCAGCGCTGAAGAAAATCGCCGATGTCGAGGGACTATCGCGCGACGTCTTCGAACTCGCGACCAAAAGCCTCGGGCCCTGATCGAATATAAATTGCGATTACCAAGGCATGACGTAGGCGCCGGATGGGTCGCGCGCCTAGAGCGGGCGAAAGCGCTTGGCCAAAGCCGGAACATATGACGGTGTGCGATTGCGCACGGTCCGTCCGGCCTTCTCTGCGGCCGCCAATAAATCGTCCATGTCGTCGTAGTAGCTGATCAATTCCTCGGCATAATTGCGCTGCCAGAATCCGGGATGAACCCGGTGCGTCACCGCCATTTTGCTCATGTAGTCGTCTTCCTGAGCATGCCCCCACGGCTTGGTGGCTTGTGCAAAGGGTTGCCCGTCGCATCCGTAAATATCGACCTCTTTGGCAATCGAAAACGCCACCGGCAGGACCAGCATCGTGAAAATGTTCGCCGTCGCGGCAGTGTAGAACGACGATGTCAGATCGACATTGAATTGCGCCGTGCGGTCGTTGCCGACGCCGACAATGCGGTCGTGCGTTGAAGGCGGCAATGCCGCGTGCAAGTAAGGCACGAACCCAAGCTGCGTAATCAGTACCCGATTTTCATCTTCGGCCATCGCGGTTGCAAGGTCGGCGCGGAAGCGGCCGGCGTAGAGCGAGCAACCGCAGTGTTGCACGGGGTCCCCGCAAAACAATACTTCTGGCTTTAGATGAGCGCGCGCCTTGGGGTCGGCAATGGTCGAGTTGCAGATCATGCGCACCGTCGGCCCGGGATCGACGCGCCGCCCGATCACTTCCTGCAAACTGGGGCCGTTGCCGAAGGCGCTGACGCCGCGGCCATGCCACCGCTTCAGATGCAAAAAAAACAGATGCACCGACCGGCTGAGGAGATCGTCGATCTGTTTCTTAGGATAGAGCGTGAATGCGAACCGGATCAGCATCAACGTTTCCTGCTGGACGGTCTCGATATCCGCCCAAACCAGTTCGGCGCCGGTTCGCTCGGCAATGGCGCGCGCCGCACCGTTCAAAGCCGCATCGCCGGTGTACCAGACGATTATGCCTGCGAGCGGACCCTGATACGCCGCCGGATCGCCAGTTTGGTCCGGGACAATGGCAATCTTGTTTTTGAACTGGCCGGCGTATCCGGCAATCGCCGGATCGAAATCGCGGCTGAGGTAGACACTTGCCATGTCGACGATCTGCGCCTGATCGAGCAACATGACATCGTCCCCGGCATACGGAAACACCAGCCGGTCGAACTTTTCGACGGCCGGCAGGAAGTGCCAAACGCTGCGAAAAAACTGATCGAACAAGCGTTCGCGCGTCGGCAGCGGCGGCCAAAACAGTATATCGGCCATCGGCGGTTAAAACCTCGGACAGGATCGCGCGACGCGCATGGGCGCGATCCTAGCGGGAGCAATGCGCCGCCGCCAGATATCTAATCGCATGAGTTCGGCGGCGTCAGTTCAGAGGCTTTAATTCGGCAGCGGCGGCAGATCGAACACCAAGAACTCGGACGGCGCGGCCGCCGTGAATCGAAGTTCGCGCTCGTTCTTAATCGCCGCGCCGTCGCCCGCTTCGAGATTCGTTCCGTTGACCGAAATCGCGCCGGTCGCAACCTGCACCCACGCCGTACGCTTTTCGGCGAGCGAAAGCGACGCGGCTTCATCCTGGTCCAACAGGCTTGCATACAAGGATACGTCCTGGTGGATCGTGACGGCGCCGTCGCGGCCGTCGCTTGCCGCGATCAATTTCAGAGTACCGCGCCGTTCTGCGTCCGGGATTTTGATCTGCTCGTAGCTCGGCTCGATACCGCGCGTCTTGGGCAACAGCCAAATCTGCAATAGCCGTATATCGGTGTCCGTCTGCGGATTGAACTCGCTGTGCGTCACGCCGGTTCCGGCACTCATGCGCTGCACCTCGCCCGGGCGGATGATGGACCCGGTACCGAGGGAATCCTTGTGCTCCAGCGCACCTGAAAGAATGTAGGTGATGATCTCCATGTCCCGATGGCCGTGCGTCGGAAAACCCGCGCCCGCCCGGATGAGATCATCGTTGATGACCCGCAACACCGAGAAACCAAGATGCTGCGGATCGTAGTATTCGCCGAAAGAAAAACTATGCCGGCTGTCGAGCCAATAGTTCTGGTAGTGGCCGCGGTCCTGGCTTTTTCGAACGGTAATCATCGAGGCATTCCGATTGTTGAATTTGCCCTCATTTAAACCGGTTCCGCAGCGATGCAAGCGTCCGCATCCCTGGGGTCCGCAAGGGAGCAATGCAAAAACGCCTGTTTTGCCGGTTCCGGCCGCGATGACGAGTTCGTGAACTCGGGTTGGGCACGTCATATCGCGGTTCAATCCCGGCCCCATTCATTGTACGACTTTGCGCCGGTGCCGGAGAATCACGGCCCACCACAAGAATTTTCAACCCCGGAGGGACACCATGAGTTTGCGATTGGGATGCACAATGTTCGGCGCGGTCGCGATGGCCGTGTCGCTGTCAGCCGTAGCCCAGGCCGAAATGGACGCGGCGACCGAAGCCAAGGTCAAGGCGGCGCTCGCCAGCAGCGTCCGCTCGGACGACGAGCGTGCCCGCGATGCGTTTCGCCATCCGCTCGAAACGTTGAAATTTTTCGGCCTCAAGGACGATATGGCGGTGATGGAAATCTGGCCAAGTGGGGGCTGGTACACCAAGGTGATCGCCCCGGTGTTGAAGGATCACGGAAAGTACGTCGCCGCGCATTGGGATCCGGACGCCCCCAGCGAATTCATGAAGAAAGCGGTCGCGTCTTATAAGGAAATGCTCGCTGCCAATGAATCCCTGTCGAAGACGGAAGTCGCGGTTCTCAACCCGTCGACCAATAAAATGACGCCGGTCCCGGCGGGCTCGCTCGATATGGTCGTGACGTTCCGCAACATCCACAACTGGATGGCGTCGGGCGCTCAGGACGCAATGTTCAAGAGCTTCTATGATTCGCTGAAGCCGGGCGGTTACCTGGGTGTGGTCGAACACCGCGCCAGCGCCGACAAGGAACAAGACCCGAAGGCCGAAAGCGGTTACGTTCGTGAAGACTACGCCGTCGCACTGGCCGAAAAAGCCGGCTTCAAGAAAGTCGCTGCTTCGGATGTGAACAATAACGCCAAAGACACGAAAGATTATCCGAAGGGCGTGTGGACTTTGCCGCCAAACTATCGCGAAGGCGACATGGACCGCGAAAAATTCACTGCTATCGGCGAAAGCGACCGCTTTACATTGTTGTTCCAAAAACCAGCGATGTAATTGCACCGCAATCCAAGGATTGCCAACATGGCCGGCGGCAGATCATTCTGTCGCCGGTCTTTCTTTGTGGGGTGCCGACAATGAACCGTGTGACGACATTTGGCGCAATCGTGGTCGCTATGCTGGCCGCCGTGCCGGGAATCACCTTGGCCGATATGGATGCCGCGACGGAAGCCAAGCTGGCCGACGTGCTGCAAGGTCCGCAGCGCAGCGCCGGAAACAAGGCGCGCGATTCGTGGCGGCACCCGCTCGAGACGCTCAAGTTCTTCGGTGTCAACCAGGCGATGACGGTCATGGAAGTTTGGCCCGAAGCGGGCTGGTACACGGAAGTCCTGGCCCCCTTGATGCGCGATAGCGGCACATTCATTGCCGCCGACTTCGATCCCGAAGCGTCGGCCGGCGCAAAGAAAATGGTCGAGAACTTGAAATCCAAGTTAGAGGCCGATCCCACGCACTACGACCAAGTCAAGGTCGGCGTGCTGTTCCCGATGACCAAGAAGTTGTCCCCCGCACCGGCCGGAAGCGTCGATATGGTGTTGACGTTCCGCAACATTCACAACTGGATGGCGCGGAATTTGCAAGGCGACATGTTCGCGAGTTTTTACACCGTCCTGAAACCGGGCGGTTACTTGGGCGTCGTCGAACACCGCGCCAAGACCGACCAGCCGCAAGATCCCAAAGCCGCGTCCGGTTATGTCCGGGAAGATTTCGCCATTGCCGCCGCGGAAGCCGCCGGTTTCAAGTTGGTCGCAAAGTCCGAGATCAACGCCAGTCCCAAAGACACCAAGGACCATTCCAACGGTGTATGGTCGTTGCCGCCGACCTACCAAGGTGGCGACACCGATCGCGCCAAGTTCACCGCGATTGGCGAAAGCGACCGCTTCACGCTGTTATTCCAAAAACCCGCCGAATAGGAAGCGGCTCCAATGTCGAAGCCGGCGACCGTGCGGCGCAGTTATGTGGATTGCCGGTTTGGGCAACTACATCTGCGGAGCGCAAAACCCGACACGGGCGATGCGGCGAAATTCCCGCCGCTGATTTGTTTCCACCAAAGTCCGCAATCGGGGCGAATTTTCACCGAGGTCCTGAAAAATCTGGGCCGCGACAGGTTTGTCTATGCCCCCGACACGCCGGGGTTCGGCGAGTCCGACCCACCGAACGAGATGCCCGAGATCGCGGATTACGCCGCGGCGATGGGAGACTTGCTCGATCAATTGGGTCACGTGCCCGTTGACCTGCTGGGCTACCATACCGGCGCTTTAACAGCGACCGAACTCGCCCTCACCCGGCCGCATCAAATCAGGCGCATCGTCATGATCGGCCTGCCGCTGGTCGATCAGGCATTCATCGACGCCTTCAACAAACAGCCCTGGCCCGCGCCTTATACGGAAGACGAAACTTTTGTCGTCAGCGAGTGGAAGCGCTCCCGGCATTGGGCTGGGCCGGGCATGACCCTGCCGATGATCGTGCGTAGCTTCATCGAGAAGCTGAAACCGGGCGAAAAGACCTTTTGGGGTGCACGCGCTGCAATGCGCTATGGCTTCGACACTAAACTCCCCAACGTGACCCAGCCCATCCTCGCCATCGGCCCAAAGGACGATCTGTGGGACATTTCGCCGCGTTGCGCGGGCTTGCTGAAAAACGGCCGCTTCGAGCGCTGGCCCGACCATGGCTTCGGCATTTTCGACGTCGCACCCGACCGCATCAATGCCAGGATTCGCGAACATTTGGACACCGTTTGACCGCGGGGCGATAATATCGCGTTACCGGCTTGATTTCGAACCTCCGCGCGCGATCATAGCGCCGCTGGAAAAACAGGAGTGATCCCGACCGTGTTCGCCCGATATTACCGCCCGCCTTTCATTGGAATCATCGCATTTGTCGCGATCTTTCTCGGCACACCGATCGCACACTCGATCAGCGTGTCCGTGCGCGACGTGGTCGGCCGTGAAAACGAGTTCATGGTGTTCTTCATCATGGGCGCGGTCGCGCTGTCCCTTCTCCTTTACGGTACGCGCCGGAACGACGAGGTCTCGGGCACGATCCTCGGCTATTCGGCAGGAATTCTGATGTGGATCGGCTGGGCGTCCTATTCGTTCAAGTTCAACGAATACTCGTTGCACCTCGGTATGGTCGACCGCGACGGGAGCGGCGGCAAACTCCCGTTCCACCTCTTATTCATTCAAGGATCGTTCGGGATCTGCGTCGCGACGCTGCTGTTCTTCGTTTTCAACAAGGATTCGCGCTGCAACGCATTCCGCTGGATACAACGCGTCTTCAAACTCAAGGTCGGCGAACCCGATTCCGGACAAGGCCGAAACTACTGCCGGATCACGTTCCTCGAAACGATTTACGTGACATGGTTCTGCTATGGCGCGTCGTTGTTCCTCGGCGATGAACGGTTTCTCGGGTACGAGCATCCGGTAACTTATGTCATCGTCGGCGGCTTGGCGCTGTGGGGGGCCTACCTGCTCTATCGGTTGCTCAAGTTCACGCGCGTCATGGCAGCGATGCGATACGCCATTCCGACCAAATCGATATTCTGGATTCCGTTCGGCGAATTCGCACCGCGCTACGGGTTTTACGACGAGGTCTGGCTCAAACCCGGAGAATATTCCGGAACGATGTGGACGGTGGTGACCATATTCGCCGTGCTGATTGTCGCATCGGGTTTTCTGCCGCAACGCCGCCAGACGATTTAGCCGTTATTCCGCCGCCACCGCTTGAATTTCGCCGCCGCGGCCGGCGGCGTTTAAGCGCATGATGATCAGCGTACCGACCAATCCAAGCGCGATCAGCGTCATTTCGACAGGGTATTGAAGCGGCTTGATCCAGATTTCCGGATACATTTTCGCGCGGCTTCCGGCCTCGACCCAAATCCAGTTTACGTTGCCTGCACCGATGGCATATCGCAACGCCGGCGCCATGTACTTTTGTTTGACGAGGCGCCAAATCAGGTACATGCCCCACGCGAATATCGCAACGTAAGGCAGTTGTGCCGCCATGCTCATGGGATTCCCGACGATGCGCGGATCGACGATCATGATGGTAATGATGTAGCACGCCCAAGTGGTCGCGACGGCTTCAAGCGCGGTAATTGCCGCGAAGTTTCGTTCTTTGCCGGTCACCGCCCGACCGGCGTCGAGTTTCAACTGCCGCCGAATCCACAGCATCATGGTGCAGCGGGTTTCTTTATTGATGGTTAGGAAGATCATCAAAACCAGGAACGGGATTACGCTCGCTTGAATAATCTGAAGTTCACCGTTGAGGATCGGCGTGCCGTTGTATTCGACCGGTTGGACGTTCAAAC
>JAGREB010000303.1 GCA_020446775.1 Paracoccaceae bacterium | reverse complement strand
AAGTGGCGGGAGCGACGGGACTCGAACCCGCGACCTTCGGCGTGACAGGCCGACGTTCTAACCAACTGAACTACGCCCCCGCTGGGCGTGACCGGGAGCCCCGGTCCGTTGAAGGCGCGCGTTGTAACAGGTCTTGCGCCTTGGGCGCAAGCGCTAGCGGCGCCTGCAATTGTGAGCTAAGAAAACACGATTCGGCCAGGATTTCAGTGGCTTTGACGACTTGAGGCCGCAGGCCGCTTGTCCCGATCCGGCCGAGGTGGCGGGCCACCGTCCGGAATTGTCATACCTGCTTGGGGCGACTATATTAATTGCGACTAAAAACATTCCGTCGGGCCGTGCCCACGGGTCATTTCTAAAGATGAGCAAACCTCAGCTACGCAAGATAAGCGAGAACCCCAGGGCCGCGCTCCAACCCGCGCGGGCCAAATCCGTTGCGTCCTCCTCCGCAGCGGTCGACGAAATGCGTCTGCTCAGTTTGGCCGAATCCGTCGGCAATATGGGGCATTGGTATTGGGACCTTGAGACCGGCGAAATCACGTGGTCGGACCAAGTCTTCAGGATATTCGGATTGTCGCCGGATATTTTCACGCCGACGCTGGCGAAGTTCGTCGAATACGTCCACCCCGATGACCAGGGTGCCGTCAGCGCCCAAATAAAGAAAATCATCGCCAAGAGGACGCCGTTCGAATTCGACATGCGGATCGTCCGGCCCGGCGGCGCGGTCAGGCACATCATTGCGCGCGGTCAGCCCGAACGCACCGAAGGCGGTTCCGCCATAGCCATGATCGGCGTGTGCACCGACGTCACCGATGCTTTCGCGGCGTTGAGATCGATTCAAGATCAAAACGAGATGCTCGATTTGGCCGCGGAACTTGCCCACCTCGGTCATTGGGTTTGGTCTGCCGACGAGCGTTCGCTCTCGTACTGTTCGGATGAGCTCGCGCGCATTCACGAAATGACGCCGGTTGTTTTCCAAGGCCGCTTTTCGGATCCGCGCAACATTTCTCACGCGGTGGCGGCCAAGGACCGCGCGCATTATCGCGCGAACGTCGAACGCGGGCTCGCCGAAGGAACGCCTTACGAAATCGAATACGAAATCGAAACGCGGTTCGCGACGTCCAAGCACGTCCGCGAAATCGGCCAGCCGATCCTGGATCGCAACGGCAAATTGACCCGATTTGTCGCGACCGTGCAGGACGTGACCGATGTACGTCAGCGCGAACTTCTGCTGGAAGCGGCGATGCGCGCGCTTGAATCGCAGACCGAGGCGCTCAAGCGCAGCGAAAACAAGTTCCGCGATATGGTCGAGGGTTCGATCCAGGGAATTCTCGTCTTACGGGGATCGGCCATCGTGTTCGCCAATCAGGCCATGGCGACCATGCTTGGCTTGTCGGCTCCCGAGGAAGTCACCGCCTTGGCGGACTTTTCGAAACTCCTCCCGCGTGGCGGCGATAGCCATGCCGGCGAGCGAATGCTCGACAGCATTGTCGGCAAGCTTGGCCGCTTCGCTTTGACGACGATCGAGCGCAAATCGATTTGGATCGACGCAATCGGCCGCCACATCGAATGGGAAGGCGCGTCGGCGTTCCTGGTCACCGTGATCGAGGTCACGGACCGGCACTACGCCGAAGAAGCGCTCAAGCAAAAGACGGCCGAGTTGGAGGAACTCAACCTCCAAAAGGACAAGCTTTTTTCAATCATCGCGCATGACCTCAAAGGTCCGTTCAACAGCGTGCTTGGGTTTGCCGGCTTGCTGGCGGCCAAGGCGCCGACCATGCCGCCGGAAAAAACGACCGAATACGCCAACTTGGTTTACGAGTCCGCGACCAGCGTTCACGACTTGCTCGACAATCTCCTGGCCTGGGCGTCGGTTCAAATGCGTGATGTGACGCTCCGCACGACGTCCGTCGACCTCAAGAATGTGGTCGATGCAAGCCTATTTCCCTTGCGCGCCATGGCTGCGGAAAAAGGGGTCGAGATCGTCAATACGGTCGCGGGGATTCGCGTGATTGCCGACGAAAATATGATTCGGATCGTCATTCGCAATTTGATTTCAAATGGAATCAAATTCACGAATTCCAACGGACGCGTGCAAGTCGCGGCGGAATTGGTGCCCGTCCGCGGCGCGGCATATGACCGTGTTGTCGAAATTACAGTTAGCGATACCGGCGTCGGCATGACGCCCGAGTTTGCGGCAAATCTTTTCAATACCGGACGGAAGGCGTCGCAAATCGGAACGCGCGGCGAGCGTGGCACCGGCCTCGGCTTATTCCTCTGCCGCGATATCATCAGCCGTCACGGCGGTTCATTGACGGTGGACTCTGCGCCCGGCCGTGGTACAGCATTCCGCTTTACATTGCCTGCGGACGTCGCTGAGTAGCTGAAGCGATGGCGCGCCCGCGCCGAGTTTGAACCTTCTGCGACGCCTCAGACGGACAGCGACCACCCGTGTCAGACAACCGAACGATACGCGACCGGCAAGAGACTTCCGCCGATCCCATCTTAATTTGGGAAGACCAATCGAGCGGCACCGAAGGCTGGTGGTTGTCGCGGGCGCACATTGCGGATCGCCAGTTCTTCATCGCCCGTGACGAATTGACCGCGGCACTTGTGGCCGTGGAGCGAAATCCGGACGGCCGGAAGTACCGGGTCGTCGCCGTGACTCATCCGGCGTCGTCGGGACCGGCCGAAGCTATCGCCGCCGCGAAAGCGTCCGTCACCGCGATTGTGACTGGCACGGCGACGGCAAACCGCGGCTCGATTTTTAGCTGGTGGCTTCGGCGTGCTGCGAAACTGTGTATGCGTCAGGCGCCGTTGGCGGCTTCGTCGTTCGCGACAGGGGCGGTTTTGGCGTTGGCCGTTTCCGTCTTCGCCGTTTCGTCCGGGCTTGCCGGATGGCCGATGGCCGCTATTGGGATCGCGATCGGTGCAGGGGGCGGGCCCGTCCTCAAGAGCATCGCGGCGCGCAGCTTGGCACCTGATCTTGGCGCTTGGGGGCGGCTTATCGTCGCGACCGTGTCCGCGGGCGTCGGCGCGGCACTCGGCGCCGGGGCATGGATGGCCCTATTTTGGCCGTGAAGCGACGCGCACCTTAGGCGGGGTCGTAATTCAGATTTGAAGCCAGCCAGCGTTCCATGTCCGGCACGCGCATGTTTTTGCGTTGGGCAAGGCTTTCGACTTGGTCGCGTTCGATTTTGCCGACACCGAAATAGCGTGCATCGGGATGGGCGAAATAGAATCCACTCACGGCCGCGGCCGGCCACATCGCGAACGATTCGGTCAATTGGACGCCGGTATTCTTTTCGGCATCGAGCAGCTTCCACAGCGTCGCCTTTTCAGTGTGGTCCGGGCATGCCGGATATCCGGGCGCAGGGCGGATGCCGCGGTAACGCTCGGCGATCAGATCGTCGTTGGAGAATTTCTCGCTGGCGGCGTAGCCCCACAATTCCTTGCGAACGCGCTCATGCAGACGTTCGGCGAACGCCTCGGCCAAACGATCCGCCAACGCCTTCAGCATGATCGAAGCGTAATCGTCATGGGTTTTCGCGAATTCGGCGACTTTCGCGTCGACGCCGTGCCCGGCTGTCACGGCGAAACCGCCCAAGTAATCCGCCACGCCGGAATCTTTGGGTGCGACAAAGTCGGCCAAAGCAAAATTGGCCCGGTCGTTGTCGCGCACCATTTGCTGACGCATGGTGTGAATCGTTGCAATGACTTTGGATCGCTTTTCGTCGGCATAGATTTCGATATCGTCGCCGATGCTGTTGGCCGGCCAGAATCCCGAGACGGCTTTCGCCGTCAACCACTTCTCGCCGATCAATCGCTGAAGCATCGCTTGCGCTTCATTGAAAAGTTTGACGGCTTCGCTGCCGACGACAGGGTCCTTCAGGATTTCGGGGTATTTCCCCGCCAGTTCCCAGGTTTGGAAAAACGGCGTCCAGTCGACGTAACGCGTCAATTCGGCCAGGTCGTAGTCATCGTATACCGTAAGGCCCAAGATTTTAGGCCGTTCGGGTTTGAACGACGACCAGTCAGGTTTGAATCGATTGGCGCGCGCGGCGTCGAGGCTTTGGCGTGCTTTCGTTTGCCGGCCGCGTTCGTGGGCCGTGCGCACTTTTTCATAATCGTCCCTAATGCCCGCTGCGAATTTTTCTTTTGCGTTTTCCGACAATAGATTGCTGGCGACGCCGACGGCGCGCGATGCATCGGGGACATAAATTACCGGGTTCTTATATCCGGGCGCGATCTTGACGGCGGTGTGGACTTTCGACGTCGTCGCGCCTCCGATCAGGAGCGGTGTCGCGAATCCCTCGCGTTCCAATTCCCTGGCGACGTAAACCATTTCGTCGAGGCTCGGCGTGATCAAGCCGGACAGGCCAATGATGTCGGCGTTTTCCTTCCTGGCTGCGTCGAGAATTTTCGCGGTCGGTACCATGACGCCAAGATCGACCACGTCGTAGTTGTTGCACTGGAGAACCACGCCGACGATGTTCTTGCCGATGTCGTG
>JAGREB010000302.1 GCA_020446775.1 Paracoccaceae bacterium | reverse complement strand
CTTGCCGATCTGCGCGCAGCTACCGACCGTGGCCCAAGTGTCGATCATGGTTCCGCTGTCGACATATGCACCAAGATTGACGAACGAGGGCATCAACACGACGCCCGGCGCGATAAATGCCGAGCGGCGCACGATTGCTCCCGGTACCGCGCGAAAGCCCGCTTGCTTGAAGCGATCTGCCGACCAGCTCGAAAATTTTGTCGGGACCTTGTCCCACCAGCCGCCGCCGCCCGGACCGCCGCTCATCACGGCGTTGTCGTTCAAACGGAACGACAACAGCACGGCCTTTTTCAGCCACTCGTTCACAACCCACGTGCCGCCTTGCTTTTCCGCGACTCGGGCTTTCCCGCCGTCCAGCAAATCAAGCGCCGCGTCGACCGCTTTACGGACTTCGCCCTGGGTGGCGGGTGTGACCTTGTCGCGGCCTTCCCATGCGGCTTCAATCTCAGCAGATAACTCATTGATATTCATGATAATAATTCCGCGTTTCCGGCATTCGAGAGGGGCCAAAACATAGCCGTGCCGGGCGCGCTGTCAACGGAACCCCGTGAAGACTTGAAGAAAACGCGAAAAGTTATTGCAAACACGCAATTTTCACGAATACTTTTTTGACTCGAAACTTTGGCGGTCCGCGAGTCGTTGCGGTCGGCCAGCCGTTCAACCTGAACTGGTTCGAAGGTAAAGGCATGACTCTGGCCAGTCCGCGCTCCGTCAGAAAGTCGGAGACAGGCAATGGCGGTGATACCGGTTTGCGCGCCGGCGATTCCGTCCTTGCCAACGTTTCCCCCACGGCCTTGTCGCGCTACGACGAAGCCGTCTTCAGCGTATCGACAGACGGTAGCGTGGCGGCGGCCAACCCGGCGGCCGAAACGTTTCGCCCTCGCCTCGACGGTTTAGGCCTGCAGCGCATGGCGGCGCTCGGCCAGAAAGCAATCGCGAGCGACCGCGCCTATGTCGATATGATCGACGCAGGTGCCGCCGAGGCCCAAGTCAGTTTGCAGGTCACGTTCGTGCCCTTGGCCGATGCGCGGCATGCACTCTGTTTCGTGCGCGACTTGACGCTCGACTACAGTCTGCGCCGGGCACTGGTTGATAGCCGCCGCCGTTACCGGGATTTCATTGAGATCTGCGCCGATTTGACCTGGGAAGTCGGCGCCGACAAAAAATTTGCCTTTGTCGCCCCGCGCGGAGGCCTCGGATACACGCCCGATGAATTGCTGGCGCTCGATCCAAGATCGCTGATGGCCGAGCAAATCCCGGACACGAACGTTCCGTTCTTGACCCACAAACGAATCGAAAATCAGGAGTTCTGGCTCAAACGCCGCGACGGCCGGCCGGCGTGCGTCCACATATCCGCGTTACCGCTGATTGCCTCGGATGGAACCTGGAACGGTGCGCGCGGTGTGTGCCGCGACGTCACCGACAGTCGCGACCGCGAAGCGACGTTGGCGCGTGTCCATAACCGCGAGAAAGTGCTGACCCGTATCGTCCGGGCATTCCGCGACGAAGTGAATCCCGAAGCGATGCTGACCGTGGCGGCGGAAGCCCTCGCCAAAGGGCTTGGCGCCGATCACAGCCATGTCTTCCGCACGATCGCTCCGGATCCGGGCCAAGGTTCGGTGGCCAAATCGAAATACGAGTTGGCGGCCAAATTCGGCGACATGGAAGCCGGGCAGGCGGCATCGATTCTATCGACGCTCTCCGACGGCGCCGGTGCGGCCGAACTTTTGATCGACAGGTGGCAAGTCCTTGCCGCTCCGGCCCGCTACCGCAGCGCCAGCAACGGTGCGGCGGTATTGTGGCGCCGGGTCGACCGCGGCCCGTGGACCGACGACGACCGCCTTTTGCTGGCCGATATCGCCAACCAAATCGGCGTGACAATCGAACAGCTGATTCATCACGAGCATATCCTTCGCATTTCGCGCACCGATGCGCTGACCGGCCTGCTCAACCGGGGCGCATTCGTCGAGACGCTCGAACGTCATATTAAACGACTACGCACCAAGGCCGGTCCGTCGGTCCTGATGTACGTCGACCTCGACAATTTCAAGGCGGTGAACGACTTCCGCGGCCATGCCGCCGGCGATGAAGCGCTCGGTAAAGTCCGGGAAATTCTGTTGAAATCGACTCGCCCGACCGACGTCGTTTCCCGCCTCGGCGGGGATGAGTTCGCCATTTGGCTGGTCGGCGCCGACCTTGCCGCCGGCACGATGCGCGCCAAGCAGATCATCGAAACATCCAAGGAATTGTTGCCGATGTCCGGCAGCCCGGAAAAGCCGCTGACGCTTTCCATCGGGATCGCGCCATGGACTGCGGACGACGGTGAAACGGTCGATCAACTGATCGCCCGCGCCGACGCGGCCATGTACGGCGCCAAGCACGGCGGCAAGGGGACGTATTTCATTTCGCATTTCGACGCCGAAGCCGGAGGCGCGTCATGACGAGTCCTGCCCAAGCCCGTCTCGTCCATATGCTTGGCATGGCCGAGCACAATGTCACCTACGAACAGGCGCGCGACCTCCTCGACCATCCCGACCCCGAGGTGCGCCGCAGCCTTGCTGCGCGCGCCGATCTCGAACCGGAAATTCTCTATTTCCTCGCGCAAGACCCGGATGTCGACGTGCGGCGGACGATCGCAACAAACAATGCAACCCCGGAGAAAGCCGCGATCATTCTCGCGACGGACAAAGAAGACGACGTGCGCATCGATCTGGCCGACCGCCTCGCGCGGCTGATTCCGGACATGCCGCAAGACGATCGCGCCAAGACCTGGCGTACGGTGCATCAGGTTCTGTCCCTGCTTGTGCGCGACCAGCTGCCGCGCGTGCGCCGCGCCCTATCCGAAGCGCTCAAGACGATTCCCGACGCGCCCCATGACATTGTCTTGACCCTGGCGCGCGATCTCGAGATCGCGGTCGCAGCGCCCATCCTCGAGTTCTCGCCGGTTCTGACCGACGAAGACCTGATCGACATCATCAAGTCGAGCCCGCTGACGGCACCGCTTGTCGCCATCTCGCGGCGCGTCAATGTCGGCGAAGAAGTCTCCAAGGCGATTGTCGGCGCCGGCAATGTCGATGCGATCTCGTCGTTGTTGCGCAACTCCAGCGCCCAAATTCGCGAAGAGACGCTCGATCTCATCATCGATACCGCGCCGATGTATCCCACCTGGCACGACCCGCTGGTCAATCGCCGCAACCTTGCCGGCCGGGCTGCGTTACGTATCGCCGAATTCGTCGCCGATTCGCTGTTGAAGAAACTTGCCGAGCGGCAGGACTTCGATTCGAAGACGACCGCCGCGCTCGCGCACATCGTCCACAAACGCCTCGCCAACGATCAGGAAGCGAAGGTGCCCGACGAACTCGATTTAGCGCTCGACCCGAAGGCGTTGAAGCTTGCCGCCGATCAAGCCAACCGTCTCGCGTCACAAGGCAAGCTGACCGTATCCGCGGTCATGCGGTTGGCGGGCGAGGGGTTGTCGCCGCAGGTGATCGCCGCGCTGGCCCGCCGCGCCAGTCTCGACGTCGCTGTGGTCGCCGAAGTCGTGCGCGCAGTCAGCCCCAAGGGCATGGTGGCGGTGGCGTGGGCCGGGGAATTCGAAGCCGAGGATGCGGTCCAGCTTCAAATCAAAATCGCCCGCGTACCGCCCGATGCCGTGATCAAGCCACGCGCCGGCGGCTGGTTCGATCCGACCGAAGATGAAATGGAATGGCAGTTGTCGATGTTCAAGGACAGCGCCGCCAAGCGCCGCGACGCCGCCGCCTAAAATCCACCGCCGGGAATTATTCCTTTACCGCGGCCGCCAGCCAGCCGGTTAAATCGTCCGTGACATACTGGCAGTGGTCGACAGCGTCATGTGGGCCGGGATCGTGATTGGGGTGGTGGACCCAAACCGTCATCATGCCCATGTCCGCCGCCGGTATAAGGTTCTTCACCGAATCCTCGAACATCGCCGCGCGCTCGGGCGAAATCCCAAAGCGCTCGACCATGTTGAGATAGGGCACGGGGTCGGGCTTGG
>JAGREB010000301.1 GCA_020446775.1 Paracoccaceae bacterium | reverse complement strand
AGCGTCTGGCCGCGCACGATACGCGCCATGGTCAGCCATTCGAACAGCCCGATGGCGAGGAAGATCAGCACGAAATTGCGCCCAAACATGACCATGAGGATGATGACGAAAAAAGTCAGCGGCACGGTGTACATCAAATCGACGAAGCGCATCAGCAATTGATCGACCTTGCCGCCGACGTAGCCGGCGACCGCGCCGACCGTGACGCCGATGACGAGCGCGACGCCGGTCGCGAGCATGCCAACCGCGAGCGAGATGCGCCCACCCACCAGCACGCGCGCCAGGAGATCGCGGCCCACGGAATCGGTGCCGAGGTAGTGGCCGCTGGCGGGATCGGGACCGATGCCCTCGACGTGGTCCCAGTCGATCTCGGCATAGGTCCACGGCAATAGATATGGCCCGGCGATGCTGATGACGGCGATAATCAGGAGAATGACGAAACTTGCCGAGGCGGCGCGGTTGGCGCGCAAGCGCCGCCCCGCGTCCTGCCACAAGCTGCGGCCCTGCACCGAACCGAGCGCGGTCTCGCCGGCCATATCGCCGGTCATCGATGCGGGCACGTCACTCATAGCGCACCCGCGGGTCGAGCCAGGCGTAAACCACGTCGACCAGGAGATTCATGGCGAGGATCAGCGACGCGCTGAGAATGGTCACGCCCATGACCAGCGTATAATCGCGGTTGAGCGCGCCTTGCACGAAGTAGCGGCCAATACCCGGCAACGAAAAAATCGTCTCGATCACCATCGACCCGGTCAAGAGGAACGCCGTCGCCGGGCCGAGAAACGTCACCACCGGCACCAGCGCCGTCTTCAATGCATGACGCGCGACGACAGTGCGGTACGGAAGACCTTTCGCGCGCGCGGTACGCACATAATTATGGCGAAGCGCCTCGATCATGCTGGCGCGGGTGATACGCGCGAGGTAGGCGATGTAGACCAGCGAGAGGCAGAACACCGGCAGGACGCGGTTGATGACGCCGCCGTCGCCGATGCCGCCGGCCGGAAGCTGAAACGGCGTGTCCTTGAGCCAAATGGCGAACACCAAAATGAGGACCGGCGCAATGACGAAGTTCGGCACCACGATGCCGGTCATCGCCGCGCCCATGACGACGTGATCGGTGCCGGAGTTCTGGCGCAGCGCCGCCATGATCCCCAGCGGAATGCCGACGACGATGGCAAGAACGATTGCCGCCAAACCGTTTTGAGCGCTGATCGGCGCGCCTTGGGCGATCAACTCGGTGACCGTGAAGTCCTTGTATTTGAACGACGGCCCGAAATCGCCCTTCAGCAGCCCGCCCAGATAGTCGGCAAATTGAACGACGAGCGGTTTATCGAGGTTATAAGCCGCGCGCAGATTGGCGAGAATTTCCGGCGGCACCGGCGCTTCGGCATCGAAAGGTCCGCCCGGTGCCGCGCGCATCAGGAAAAAGCATACGGTAATGATCGCAAGCAGCGTTGGAATGGCGATCAAGAGGCGCCGCACTATGAACGAAAGCATGGGCGTTGAGGCGGTTGGTCCGGGTGCAGGCAGTTCAATTGCACCCACCATAACCACCCCGTCTAGCCGCGCCAAGGCACGAAAAGCCGCACGTCAGGGAGCTTTGTGTGCGGTTCCGGAGCGGTTCGCCCGCTTGGTGCGCGATGCGGCAACTTTACCGTGCGGTCCGCTTTGACACGGATGCGCGCGGAAAGATGGCGAGCTGATGAGCGAGAAAATTTGCCTCTGGTTTAACGCTCATCAGCGGCCAAACCGCCTGGTCCTGATTCAGGATCTCGTCGGCTTGGCGCAATTTTTCCGTCTGCCATCCGGGATCGCGCTCGGTATCCGAGGCGGTTAGATTTTCATCGAACGCGATGTCGGAATAGCGCCCGACGTTCCACGGAATCGCGGTCTGTGAAAACGGAAATAGATATTGATAAGCGTCAGCCGGGGCGCTTGCGCTGATCGCCAAATCGAAATCGCCCGCGATCAGCCGGCGCTCATGTGCATCGGCCGATTCCGCGATAGGCGAAACGCGAAACCCGAGCGGCGCTAGGTCGCCGGCGATCTTTTCCGCGATTTCGCGAAATATATCATCATTCACGATCGCCAGACCGACATCGACCGGCGTAGCGTCGAGATCGAGCAACAGGGCCCCGGCAATGGTCACGCGGTCTTCCTGGTCGAGCTTGGCGTAGGGCGCGCGCGGGCCGCTATAACCGTCGACGAAATCTGGTGGAACCAGACTGAACGCGGGCCGCGCACCACGCAAATCAAGCGCTTTGATCATGGCGCTGCGATCGATCGCCATGGCGAGTGCATGGCGAACCTCGCGTTTGTCGAGCGGCGGTCGGGTGACGTTGGCGACGACACGAACCGTAAATGAATGTCCGCGTGCCGTGACGCGCGCGGGCGGTGAATCGAATCCTAGAATTGTTCCCGCCTCGCCTGCCGCCACCATTGCCGTCACCGCATCGGCACCCGGCAGGACACGCCAGCTGATCCTTT
>JAGREB010000300.1 GCA_020446775.1 Paracoccaceae bacterium | reverse complement strand
GAACGGCCGGCCGGCAAGCGCATGGCCGGACTGTGGGAGTTTCCGGGCGGCAAAGTCGAACCGGGCGAAAGCCCCGAGGACGCGCTGATCCGGGAATTGCGCGAGGAACTGGGTATCGACGTCGCGCACGCGGCCTTGGAGCCGCTGACCTTTGCAAGCCATGCCTATGACGACTTTCATTTGCTGATGCCGGTTTTCACGTGCCGAGCGTGGCAGGGCCCGATTCACCCGCATGAAGGCCAACGGATCGCATGGGTACACGCTTCTGAATTGAACGACTACGCGATGCCGCCGGCCGATGCGCCTCTGCTGCCGGCCGTCGTGCGCGCGCTTGGCGAACGGTAACAGGCTCCCGCGATTGCGTGAGTGCGGCGCAAGCGACTAAAGTCGCGCAGCGAAATCACGAACCGTGCCATGACACCGACGTACTCCGCGTGCATCCTGATTATCGGCGATGAGATTCTTTCAGGCCGGACGCAGGACGCCAATCTGAAATTCTTCGGCGAGCGGCTGGCGGCGCTGGGTATTCCGGTGCGCGAAGCGCGTGTGGTGCCGGACGTGTGCGCGGAAATCGTGGCCGCGCTCAACGCGGCGCGCGCGAAGCACACGTACGTTTTCACCACCGGCGGGATCGGTCCGACCCACGACGACATCACCACCGAATGCGTGGCGCAAGCGTTCGGGCGCAAGGTAGTGATGCATCCCGAAGCCGAGCGGCGGCTGCGCGCTTATTACGGCGAGCGCACCAACGACGCGCGCCTGCGCATGGCCTTGGTCCCCGACGGCGAAGACGTCGTATTGATCGACAATCACATCAGCGTCGCGCCCGGCTACCGCATCGAAAACGTTTTTGTGATGGCCGGCGTGCCAAGCGTGGCGCGGGCAATGTTCGAGGCGGTAGCGCCGACGCTAAAAGGCGGGCCGCCAGTCTATTCGCAGAGCATTGACAGCCATGTGCGCGAAGGCGAATTGGCCCCGGCCTTAAGTAAAATTCAAGCCGCGCACCCGGAGACCGCCATCGGCAGCTATCCGTTCATGCGGCTCGATAAATTGGGCACTTCCATCGTCGTGCGCGGCACGGATAAAGCAGCGATTGCCGCCGTGATCGCCGAGGTCGGCGCGGCCATGCGCGCGTTGGGCGCCGAACCCGTGGTCAGCCCACCGCCATAACCGGCGCTCAAGCAGCACAAAACCGGTTTCACCTTTTGACGCCAGCGCGCTAGGTTCTCGCCAACCGCGCCCAAGCCCCCGTGGCGGAATGGTAGACGCAACGGACTTAAAATCCGTTGACCGGTAACGGTCGTGCCCGTTCAAGTCGGGCCGGGGGCACCAAATTCAATAAACAAAACCCCGCCACGAAGGCGGGGTCACGAAGAATGGAACCCTCTCCTCTGCCGGGCAAGGGATCAGGCGCCTGCGGCCTTGAGCGGTAGGCGAATGTGAAACGCCGTGCCGGCGCCGACTTCGGACTCGACGTCGATCGACCCGTGGTGGTTCTGCGTGATCACGGTGTGCACCAACGACAAGCCCTGCCCGCTGCCGCGGCCCGGCGCCTTGGTGGTGAAGAAAAGATCGAAAATCTTGGCGCGAACCGCCGGCGGCATGCCGGCGCCATTATCGGAAACCGACAACGCGACGTGATCCCCGGCCAAACGCGTGGACACGGTGATCAGGCCGTCCTTGGCACCCTTGTCCTCGATGGCGTGCGCGGCATTGACGATAAGGTTGACCACCACCTGGGTAATTTCACCCGCGTTACACCACACCGGCGGCAGGTTGTCGGCAAGGTCGAGTTTGCATTCGGCGACCGACTTCCATTGGCCGCGCGCCCCCGTCGCCGCGGTCCGGATGATCGCGTTGAATTCCGCGTTCTCGCTCGCCTCCGACCGCGGATGCGCGAAACGCTTGATGGCCAGCACGATTTCCGAGACACGCGCAAGACCTTCGAGCGATTGCGTGATGGCCAGCGGCGCTTCTTCGCCGAGGTAGGCCAAATCACAGGCCTCGGCGACTTCGGCAGCGCGCGCGACGGGAACGCTGGCGCCGAGTTCGTCGACGGCCTTTTTGAATCCGGCGATCGCATCACGCAGGAAATTGACGTTGTCGGTAATGAATTGAATCGGCGTGTTGAGTTCGTGGGCAATGCCGCCGGCCATGGTGCCGAGCGATTCGAGTTTTTGCTTTTGGCGCAACTCGCCCTCGAGCTTGATGCGCTGCGAATCCATTTCGACGGTCGCGGAAATATCCTGGACCAACCATAGAATTTGCCCGCCTTCGGAATCCGTCACGGTTTGGGCGGCAACGCCGACCGGAAAACGCCGGCCGTCGAGCGCCTTGGCGTAAAGCGATTGATCGGCGGTGCGCGGCCGGTTCGCGGCCTCGACCGGGTTGCCTTCGCGTTCGAGTCCTTCGATCAACCGGTGGATCGTCAAGACTTCGCGGACGATGACCTCGGTCTTGAGGCTGAACAGCTTCCACGCTTGCGGGTTCAGGCGCGTGACCTCGCCGTTGAGACGCGTAACGATCAGCGCGCCGGGCAAGTGCGAGATGAGCAGGTTTGCGCGCTCGAGCGTGCGCCGCTCCGCCTCGTGCGCCTCGACGACTTCTTCGTTCATCGCCGCCCATTCGCGCTGACCGGCTTCGAGTTTCCGTTCCGCCTCCAATCTTGCCGCGCGCTCCTGGGCAAGCTGGCCTTCAAGCTTCCGCCGCGACGCGGCCGAGGAATTTCGCCGGCCGGCCGGTTTGGAATGGACGCGCCGCTGCGTGGCGCGCGTACGGTTCGCGGATTTTGATTTCGAGGATGTCATGGCGTGGATGTCACGGCGTGGCCACTTGATCGGTGCGCTGGCGCATTTTCACGTTATCAGCTCGGCAGAATTCCAACAATCTTCAGCTTCTCTTCGACGATCTCGCGCGTGAAGGGCTTCATGATGTATTCGTCCGCGCCCTCGGACAGCGCTTGGGTGATGAGCGTCAAATCCGTCTCGGTCGTGCAGAACACCACCTTGGGCTGTTTCCCGGCGGGCGTCGCGCGCAGTTGCTTGAGGAAGCCGAGCCCGTCGAGCACCGGCATGTTCCAATCGAGCATGATGAAATCGGGCATGTCGGCCGCGCACATTTCAAGCGCCTTGGCGCCGTTCTCGGCTTCGCGCGATTCGACGCGAAGTTCATTGAGGATCGAGATGATGGCTTTGCGGATCGTCCGCGAGTCATCGACAACGAGACATTTTGACATGGCGTGGCCTTTGCCGTTTGTCCTTGGATAACTATCCCGGTCCAAATTGCGCGTTGGATTTTCGCGCAATCAAACGTTCCGCCAACGTCGCGGTGGTCGACTGCCACAGGGCGTCCGCGACCGGACAAAATAGTGCGCCGAGATGTTCGCGCACGGCAGCACGCATCGCCTCGCCGACGTCCGACAGATCGCGCGCGGTGTAGCCGGGTCCCAAATATGCTCCGGCGAGCGCGGCAAGACTTGGCACGACGCGCTCGGGCCGATGCGTTTCCGATCCGATCATCGC
This sequence comes from Paracoccaceae bacterium, assembly GCA_020446775.1. Taxonomy (GTDB): domain Bacteria; phylum Pseudomonadota; class Alphaproteobacteria; order Rhodospirillales; family Rhodospirillaceae; genus VGEM01. The sequence goes on along the minus strand of JAGREB010000300.1, from coordinate 2,157 downwards.
AATCGTCGGAATCATCGCTTTTTCGATCGCCTCGGCGGCATCGGAAGTCAGATCGAGATGCGCCATGCGCGCCCGCAGCTGATCCACGAATGAAACCGCGATCTCCGCTTGATAGAGGGAGAGATGTTCGCAAAGCGCGTCGATCATCGCTTCTTCCTTGGCCCACGGCGCCGAAGGATCGGAAATCGGCCCGGCAAGTTCTGAATCCGGGATATCGACCTGCTGTGAAAACATAACTGAAGACTCCGACCGCTGAACCATGCCGATAGTTAATCCGCCCACGCCACCTTCCCATATCCCCAATTAGGGGTAATCGGCCGGGCCTTCGCGAATCGGGGTTTTATCCGCCTTTTCCCGGCCAATTCGCCTTCATTTCGAATTCGGTTTGCGCAGGCACGGCGGGCCCGCTAGGACAACGTTTCGCGTGAACCGGATCGATTCGACGCCATGACCCACCGAGTCGCGATAGCCGATGCCGAATTGAACGTCGAGGAACACGGCGCCGGTGTGCCTGTGTTGTTGGTTTCCGGCCTCGGCGGACGGCTCGCGTTCTGGCGGCCGGTCGTGCCTGCGTTCGCAAAGAATTTCCGGATCGTCTTGCATGACCATCGCGGCACCGGCGATAGCACCAAATCGAAGATCGATTATTCTGTACGCCAGATGGCGGACGATGTCCTGGCGCTGATGGACGCGAAAAAAATCGAGAAGGCCCATTTGGTCGGTCACTCGACCGGAGGCGCAATCGCTCAACGGTTGGCGCTCGATCATCCGGACCGTGTCGATAAGATCGTGCTCAGTGCGTCTTGGGCAGGGCCCGATGCCTACTTCAAGGCGTTGTTCGATTTGCGCTTGAAGATACTGACCGATATTGGGCCGGCGGCCTACTTGAGCGACGGTATTCTGCGTGCGTTTCCTCCGGCATGGCTGCAAGCCCATCCCGAACTGATCACCGCCACCGAAGCCGAACGGCTCGCAGCGTTTCCCGGCATCGAAATCGAAGCGAGCCGGATCGCCGCCGTGCAGCGGCACGACTTGCGCGAACGGATTAGCATGATTTCGAGGAAGACGCTGGTGATCTGCGCCGCGGACGATGCCATCACACCGCTGCCGATGTCGCAGGAGTTGGCCGCAAAAATTCCCGGCGCGATGCTCGCCGTTTTACCGATGGGCGGGCACTTCATGCCGCACGTCGACCCCGAGCGTTATGCCCGGCTGGTTCTTGCATTTTTGACCGGACAGGAGACACCCCATGCCTGATGTCGCGCGTCCCACCTCACCACCGCCGCGTAAACCGGATGGATTGAAGGACGACGTGACGCGGCCATGGTGGGCGGTCCTGGGCCCCGAAGAAGGCGAACACCTATGGCAGCCGGAACCGTCTCGCGGTTACGTCACCGTCAAGCTGTCGCCCGAAACCATGCCCTATGACGGCTTTTCAAGTGGAATCCAGGTTTTGCCGCCGGGGTGCCATGTGCGCGAGCACGGCCACCGGCAGAATCACGAGCTGATCTTCATCTACGAAGGTAGCGGCAACGTCACGATCGAGGGTGAAACACAGGCCATTGGTCCAGGGTCGACCGTGCTGTTCGGGCGTTATGCGCGCCACCTGATCGAGAACACTGGCGATTCGGACATGAAACTGTTCTGGGTATTCACGCCGCCAGGATTGGAAGACTGGTTCGACGCCATCGGTCGCGAACGTAAGCCGGGTGAGGCGATGCCGCCACCTTTCGATCGGCCGCCGAACGTGGCGGAAATCCAGGAGCGGATGCGGTTCGTGCCGCCAATGCCACGGCCTGCCAGGACCCCCAAGTAGACATTCGATTCGTTCACTACGTGTTAGTTCTGACGCATTCCGATATCGAGCAAGTCCTGACGCCCGACCGCTGTCGCGTAGCGATGGCAGGGGCCATGCGGGCGACTTCGGCGCGCAACTGTGTCTTGCCGCTGCGTCAGTTCATGGCGATTCCGGACAGGCCTGGCAAGCTGGGCCTGATGCCGGGCTACCTCGGCGCCGCTGGCAGCGCGGACCCCGCGAGGTTCGGCGTGAAGATCGTCAGCAAGTTTGAGCGGCCCCCTGGCGATCCGCATGGCACGCATGTCGGAGCAGTGCTGCTGTTCGATGCGGTCACTGGCTTGCCGCTGGCCTTGCTGGAG
>JAGREB010000299.1 GCA_020446775.1 Paracoccaceae bacterium | reverse complement strand
AACGGCTTGGTCAGGTAGTCGTCCGCGCCAAGGCCGAACCCTTGCACCTTTTTCTCAGGCTGCGTCAGGCCGGACAGAATCAGGACCGGTGTCTCGACGCGTGAGTTGCGCAGTTGCCGGATCACGTCCATGCCGTCCATGTCGGGCAGCATCAGGTCGACGATGATCAGGTCGTATTCATAAACCTTACCGAGGTCGAGGCCGTCTTCGCCCATATCGGCGGTGTCGACCACCCAGTCGGATTTCTTCAGCATCGCCGAGACGGCCTGAGCCGTCGCTGGGTCGTCCTCCACCAACAGGATGCGCATGATGTTGTGCCCCTTTCGAGATCGCCCCCTATATCCTGACCCAAAGGTTAACACAGCGACTCGGCAATTTCTAACGAAAACCTGCGATTCCCGGTCCCCGGTCCCGAAAGCAGACCATTTCCGGGCGGCTTTACGGGGTATTAATGTCATCCCAAGTACAAGTTCAGGATGGCAAAATCGGCCTTCGGCGGCTCCAGAATGGCGTCGCTCCAGGCCTGCGAGGTCACCCGGTGTCGGTCAATATATCTAGTATTTTAAACGACTTAGAGCGTCTGCCGACACACCATTTGTTCGGCCGTGTCAGCGCCGTGCAAGGGCTGTTGATCGAAGTCGCCGGCATCCAGAACAATTTGTCGATCGGCGACCGCTGTAACATCCACTCCCGCGACGGCCGGCGGGTGGTGAGCGAGGTTATCGGCTTCCGTGAGGGCCGCGCCCTGGTCATGCCGTTCGGCCCCTTGGAGGGCATTGGGATCGGCTGCCGGGCCGAAATCGCCGAGGCCATACCGTCGATATACCCCGACCAGTCGTGGCTCGGACGCGTCGTCAATGCGTTTGGCCGCCCGGTTGATGGCGCCGGCGCCTTGGGAAGCGGTCCCGAAGCCTACCCGATCAAAGCTGCGCCGCCTTCGGCGCACACGCGTAAACGGGTCGGCGGCAAACTCGATCTCGGCGTCCGCGCCGTCAATACGTTCACGACCTGCTGCCACGGCCAACGCATGGGCATCTTCGCCGGTTCCGGGGTCGGTAAATCGACCATTCTGTCCATGATGGCCCGTTACACGTCGGCCGATGTCACTGTGGTCGGCCTAGTCGGCGAGCGCGGTCGCGAAGCGCGCGAGTTCATCGAAGACGATCTCGGCGAAGAGGGTTTACGTCGCAGCGTGGTCGTGGTCTCGACCTCCGACGAACCGCCGCTGATGCGCCGCCAAGCCGCCTATGTCACCATGGCCGTCGCCGAATATTTCCGCGACCAGGGCCTCAACGTCCTGTGCCTGATGGACAGCGTGACGCGCTTCGCCATGGCGCAGCGCGAGATCAGCCTGTCGGCCGGCGAGCCACCCGCGAGCAAGGGATACACCCCGGCCGTGTTCGCCGAACTGCCCAAACTGCTCGAACGTGCCGGACCGGGCCCGAAAAAGAAGGGCAACATCACCGGGCTGTTCACCGTGTTGGTCGAAGGCGACGATCACAACGAACCGATTTCCGACGCGGTGCGCGGTATTCTCGACGGTCACATCGTGCTCGACCGCGCGATCGCCGAACGCGGCCGCTATCCTGCGCTCAACGTGCTGCGTTCGATCTCGCGAACCATGCCCGGCTGCAATACCGACGACCAGAACACGCTGATCGCGCGCGCGCGTAAGATCATTTCGACCTACGAAGACATGGCCGAACTCATTCGCCTTGGCGCTTACCGGCGCGGCACCAACGCCGAAGTCGACGAGGCGATGTACTACTATCCGCGCATCGAAGATTTTCTGCGCCAGCTCAAGTCCGAGCAGACCGACCTCGAAACCTGCTACCGCTTGTTGGCCGAGGTCTTGACGCCACCTGCCGCGCCCGCGGCCGGCGAAGATGCGGCGCAACGGCCGGCGGTGGCGCGTCCTGTGCCGCCGCGCCCCGCACCGCAAGCGATCCAGATCAAGCAGCAGCCGGCGCAAACCATCAAGCCCGTAGCGCGTCCTGTGCCGCAACCCGTGCGCTAGGTTTGACCGTCCATGGCCAAGAAAAAAGACCTTCACACCCTTATTCGTCTGCGCAAATGGGACGTTGACGAGAAGCGACGCGCGCTCGGCGTTCATTTGCGCGAGGAAGAGCGCGTGCTGGGGCAGATGCAGGCGCTTGAAGATTCGCTCGCGCGTGAACGCGCATTTGTCGCCAGCGCCGCACCCGATCAGCGTATGACGTTCGAGGCTTTTGTCCGCCGTTGCCGCGCGCAACGGGAAATGCTGGAGCGCCAGTTGGCCGAAGTCCGCGCCCGGATCGAAGTTGCGCGCCAACACCTGGCCGAGACCTATCGCCGTCTCAAGACTTTCGAAATCACGCAGGAACAGCGCGATATCGCCGAGCGCAAGGAAGAAGCCCATATCGAGCAAATGGGTCTCGATGAAATCGGCCTGACGCTGTTTCGTCGCAAGGACGCGGGCGCGGCGCTCTAGCGCCCGGTGTTCAGTTCTCAGACGCGTCTTGCGTGCTGCCTTCCGCCGCAGGTTTATCGAATTCGCTCAGCGCATCGAGCGCATCGACGTCGATATTCGGCGTCAATGCCGACAACGGCAGAAAACCGCTGGTCCGGTCCATCAACACGACCCGAAGCCACGTTCCGCCAGGATCGGCTTCCGTCGCCAGGACAAGCGTACCCTTGGATATCGTTTTGACCGCGTTGTAGTCGGCGCTCGGCCCGGTACGAAGCGCGACGCTGTCGTTCTTGATCGCGTAAATGCGTCCCGCGCTTGGCGCCGATGACGCGGATACGGTTTCGGCGACAGGTGCCGGTTTGAACCATGATTTCACCGTCGCCGTGATGGAACGGTCCGCCGATAAGGTGACCGACATCGCGATCAGCCCGACGACCGCCGCGAGCGGGAGAACTTGAACGGTCGCTGCGAGGCCTGGCTCGTGCCAGCGGTCCTTGATCGTGCGCGCCGAATAAGCGCTCAGCGATAAGAGCTGGTTGTCGATGTCGCGCCGCAATTCCGGATTTGAGGCAAAGCTCAGCGCTTGTTCCGCGCATGCCCGCGCCAGTTCCATTTCGCTGCGCGCCTTGAACGCCTTGGCTTGACGCAACAACAGGCGGGCGTTGCGTTCGGCCGGCCGCCGGCCGCCGCGCATGTTCGAAACGATGGCCTTGACGGTTTCACGCGGACCGTCGGGGATGGCCCACCATCCCGCGAGCCACGAGATCATCGAGGCCTTGATCGCGGTTTTGTCGGCGCAGGTGCGGCAATAAACTCCGGCGATCCCTTTGCGTTGAA
>JAGREB010000298.1 GCA_020446775.1 Paracoccaceae bacterium | reverse complement strand
ACCCTGCTGCACGACGACGTGGTCGACGAAAGCGACCTGCGCCGCGGCCTGGCCTCGGCCAACGCCGTGTGGGGCAACAAGGCCAGCGTGCTGGTGGGCGACTACCTGTTCAGCCGCTCGTTCGAGCTGATGGTCGAGGACGGCTCGCTGGAGGTGCTGGCGATCCTGTCCAATACCTCGTCCACCATCGCCGAGGGCGAGGTGATGCAGCTGATCACCGCCAACGACACGGAAACGGGCGAGACCGCCTACCTGGACGTGGTGACCGGCAAGACGGCCAAGCTGTTCGGCGCCGCCTGCCGCCTGGGCGCCGTGGTGTCGGAACGGCCGCGGGTGGAAAAGGACGCCCTGGAAACCTATGGCATGAACCTGGGCATCGCCTTCCAGCTGATCGACGACGTGCTGGACTATTCGGCCAAGCAGGCCACCCTGGGCAAGGCCATCGGCGACGACTTCCGCGAGGGCAAGATCACCCTGCCCATCATCCTGGCCTTCCGCCGGGGCGACGAGGCGGAACGCACCTTCTGGCGCCGCACGCTGGAGGACCTGGAACAGACCGACGACGACCTGGACCACGCCCTGACCCTGCTGCAGAAGCACAACGCCCTGACCGACACCGTGGACCGGGCCCGCCACTATGGCGCCATCGCCCGCGATGCCCTGGGCATCTTCCCCGATAGTCACGTCAAGAATATTTTGTTGGACGTGATCGATTTCTGCATCGAGCGGGCATACTAAGTTCGCCCTGCCCGCCGATCATACCCACCGTCCGTCCTTGCGCGATGCTTGATGCTGAAATCAAACCCGACGACTCTCCGACGCGCCACAAACGGCGCGCGATCATCATTTGCAATCTCGGCGGCCCCGACCGCCCGGAAAGCGTTCGCCCGTTTCTGTTCAATCTGTTCAGCGACCGCAACATCCTGCCGCTGCCCGCATGGTTGAGAATTCCGCTGGCCGCTTTCATTTCGACGATGCGCGCGCCTTACACACGCAAGATGTATGAGCGTCTTGGCGGCCGATCGATCCTGATCGAGCAAACCGAAGCGCAAGCCCGCGCCATCGAAGCGGTGGCGGCGGCGCGCGGACAAGACGTGAAGGTCATGATCGCCATGCGCTATTGGCATCCTTTGGCGGCCGAAACCATCGCGGCGTTGGAAGAATTCGCGCCCGAAGAAATTGTCGTCATGCCGCTCTACCCGCAGTTTTCGGCGACGACGACCGCGACAATTCTTGAACAGCTGCGTACGGCGGCGAAACAACGTGGACTGACCGCGAAGATTTCGACCATCTGCTGCTATCCCCGATTGGACGGATTCGTTGCCGCGACCGCGCGGATGATCGCGCCTCAACTCGCGAAACTGACGGCCAGCGGCCATAAAGCGCGCCTGTTGCTGTCCGCCCACGGCTTGCCGAAAAAATTGATCGCTCGCGGCGACCCGTATCAGTGGCAAGTCGAGCAAACAGCGGCGGCAATTGCCGACGCGCTCAAATCGTCGGTCAATGACCTCGATTGGCAGGTTTGTTACCAAAGCCGCCTCGGCCCGGTGATGTGGCTCGGCCCTTCGGTCGAAGAGGAACTGGAGCGCGCGGGGCGCGACAAAGTCGGCGTTGTTATTGCGCCGATCGCCTTCGTATCGGAGCATCTTGAAACCGTGGTCGAACTTGACGAGGCGATGAAGGAATTCGCCTCGCAGCACGGCGTTCCCGCGTACGAGCGCGCCGCAGCGGTCGGCATCGCACCCGAATTCATCGACGCGATCTGCGATCTCGCCGAACAGGCCGCAGGCGGCGAACATGTCCATTGTCACGGCGGCGTGCGGCTGTGTCCGCGTGAATTTGGACTGTGTCCGCACGCGGGTTAGCGGTTTTTCTCACGGGGGTTGAGCCGTGAAAGCATATGAAATCGGCGATACGCGCAACGGCCTCGCCTTGCGCATGGTCGAACGCCCGATGCCCGTTCCCGGGCCGGGCGAAGTTCTCTATCGCATTCGCGCCACGGGATTGAATGCCCGCGATATGACCCTGCTGCTCGGTCTTGGACGCGAGCCCGGTCCTGAAACGCGCGTCCCTCTAATGGACAATGCGGGCGAAGTCGCGGGGGTCGGTCCCGGCGTTACGCGCGTGAAAGTCGGCGACCGCGTCGCGATGACGCATTACTGGCAATGGCTCGATGGTGCGTGGGACGTCAAAATGCGCGAACAGGATTTCGCCGGAACGCGCGACGGATTCCTGGCCGAGTACTTGATCGTGCCGGAGGCGCCGTTGGTTCACTTGCCCGACGAAATGTCGTTCGAGTCGGCAAGCACGCTGCAAAGTGCGGGATTGACGGCATGGAATGCCGTCATCGAAAGCGGCCGGGCAAGACCAAGCGACGTTATCGTGACCCTCGGCACCGGCGGTGTGTCGGTGTTCGGTTTGCAGTGGGCGAAGTTGATCGGCGCGCGCGTGATCATTACGTCATCAAGCGACGCCAAGCTCGAACGTATGACGGCGCTCGGCGCCGACAACACGATCAATTATCGCGCGACACCGCGTTGGTCCGATGCGGTGCTTGCCCTGACCGGCGGACGCGGCGCGGACATCGTCCTCAACACCGTCGGCATGGGCGAAATGGAACAATGCCTATTGGCGTGTGCGTCCGGGGGCCGCGTCATGTACATCGGCGCCAATCCTGTCGCGCCCGACCGCAAGATGCCCACCCCCACAGCGCTTGCCAATTTTCCGAACCTGATCATCAAGGACCTGACGATCAAAGGTGTGACCGTCGGCAGCCGGCGCATGTTCGAGGACATGTTGAAGGCGATGGCAGTCAATAAGATCGAGCCGGTGATCGACCGCGTGTTCGATTTCGCCGACGCCCAGGCCGCCGTGGCTTATATGCAAAGCGGCGAGAAACTCGGCAAGGTCGTGATCAGAATCGACTGAAATCACAAAAGACCAAGCGCAAAGCACGTCCGGCCATCGACCGGCCTCTTCTTCAATCCCGAAAAATCCCCTTTTGATTGCCGTCTAACACTCGCCCTTCGTTAAATGCGAATGATTATCATTTGCTATTGACGAGGCAGATGAACCTTCGTAAATGCAATTGCGAATTATTTGCAAACAAAACGGAGGTTCCATGTTCATGCTTCAAACCGTCTCGCCCGTCGGCCGGATCCTGGCCCTTAACGCCTTGATTTGGGCCACTTTATCGACGCGCGCGACGTTGGCAGACGCCGCCGAGAAGCTGGAAAGCAGAGAAATCGGGGCATCGTCCGCTGCCCTGAATGCCGAAGGGGCGAACGAAGCCTTGCGCGGCGAACAAGTGATTGTCCCTGCCGGTCTTCAGCAAGTTGCCGAGGCCGAAGAAATTGTTGTCACGGGCCGAGCAAGCAAGCTCTACCGCATCGGCGAGACCACCAGCGGCAAATTGCCGACTGCGCCGCTCGCGTCGTCGCAGACCATCGCAGTCATCACCAGGGAATTGATCGACGACCAGGGCGCCCGCGACGCCCAAGACCTTTATCGCAACATATCAGGTGTCAGCGTATTCAGTTATGCGGGCGTTACAGCACGCGGATTTCGGCAGGAAGAAAATTTCTACGACGGTCTTCGCGGCGACCCTTATGCCGGGTTTTCTGTCCCGCAGTTATTCAACGTGGAAAGGATCGAAGTCCTGAAAGGCCCGGCAGGAATGTTGTACGGGCAAACCGCTCCTGGCGGCCTCTTCAATTACGTCAGCAAGAAACCATCATACAATCGCGATATCTCGACAACGGTTACTATTGGCTCGGCCGACAGAATCGGCGCTGAGGCGGAAGCAATCGGCACGCTGAGCGAAACTGTCGCGGGCCGCGCCGGAATATTTTACGAAGCGCGCGACACCTTCAGGTTCAATGCGGACAGCGAGATCGCAATTGCGGATGCCGGTGCGACGTTCGACACGGGCCCCTTCTCCACGACGATACAATTCACGCATGTCGACCAAAATCTCGGGGGAAACCGCTTGCGCGGCGTTCCTGTCGACGACGACGGCCGCTTCTTGACCGACCGGCGATGGAATCACAACGAAGACAGCGATTTTCTCGACCTCGCTTCGACATTCGTTCAAGCCCGCATCGAAGGAGAAATTGTCGACGGTGTGACCTTCGATCTGGCAGCACGTTACAATGACGGCGCGGAAACACAGCAGTACCACGAACCCAGCGGTTTGCTCGACACCGACGGCGATGGCGTGTTCGACGCAAGTCAACGCGAGTTTCGCGATCAAAAGCGCGCCTTCGAAACATGGTCTTTTGGCGGCAACGGAATCTGGTCGGCGACATGGGGCGCCGCAGATAATCGCGTGTTGTTCGGTTTCGATCACTACACCGCCGACTTGGTGTTCGATTATCGCCGCGCACGCGGAACATCCATCGCCACTCCCGGTTTGCCGACTCCGATCAACCTAAGTGATCCCGCGTACGGACAAACGAATCCGGCCTCTTACAATCTGCAAGTCATCAACGATGGTGTTGTCACTGGTCAACGCCAGACCGGGTTTTACGCCCTTGATGAGATTTCTTGGGGGGAGGTGATTTTGATCGCCGGCGCCCGGCGAGACGAATTCTCCGACATCCAGGCAGGCACGCCGACCAAAGGCGACGCCTGGACGTGGCGCACCGGGCTGGTTTACCGGCCACGGGCGGACGTGTCGTTGTTCGCCCAATATGCAACCAGCTTCGAACCTCAATCGGCGTCTTCTCAAGATCCACGCGCCGGCGGGCCGTTTGCACCGACCGAAGGCGACATCGTCGAAGGTGGGATCAAGACCGCATTGAGCAACGACCGGATCCAATCCAGCCTGTCGATCTACCGCATTCGCCGGACCAATCTGCTTCAATCCGACCCGCGCGGCGATACCGACAATGACGGGATCGACAACCTGCTGGCATTCGGCGAAGTGACCAGCAAAGGAGTTGACGTCGACGTCGCCGCCGACTTGACGCCCGACTGGGTATTGACGTTGGCTTATGGCTACAACGACACCAAAATCACCAAAGACAACGGCGGCGGCGGAATCTCCAATCGTGTCGGCACCCGCTTTGCCAATGCTCCCAAGCATCAACTGGGATTCTGGACGCGCTACCAGATACCGGCACTGAATTTGGCTGCAGCGTTTGGCGGAGACTACGTCGGATCTCGCATCAGTCTCGATGGTCAACCTGTGCGATCCTATATGGCTTTCGACGCATCGGTGATGTGGGGCATCGGAGATTGGAATTTGCTGCTCCGTATCGACAACATTTTCGACAAGACATACGCCGCGTCGGGATTTATCGCCCGCACCGGCCATTTTCCCGGTGAGCCGCGCTCCGCATTCCTTGAGATCGCCAGAACATTTTGAAAGCGGTCGCAGATATGCCGATCGTTTGCACCGGGGCGCCCCTTGCGGCCGGCGGTCGATCGACGCGCTCGCCGCGCCGCGTGTGGTGGCTTGTTCATCAATGGTCCGGACTTAAACTGGCGCTGTTCTCAAGTTTTGTGTTCTTGACGGGCACGCTGGCGGTGTTCGGTGCCGAATTCGATTGGTTGTTGCAGCCCGCGCTTCGAGTTGCGCCCGAACATGCGCCCGCAGAACCGAACTGGGCCGCGATCGCCATGTCGGCGGCGGCCGATCCGATGACCGCGCGCATCATAGCCATTGAAGCCCCGCATGCCGCGGCGTTTGCCGGCCGTGTAAGCATTCTTCGGACTGACGGACGCCGCGCCTTTCTTTACGCCCATCCGGCAACCGGTGAAATTCAAGGTCTGGGGCCGTGGGCGGGCGCGCAACGAATTCTGCGCAACCTGCACCGGCACCTTAACCTCCCGACCCGGATCGGCGTGCCCATCGTCAGCGCGCTTTCAATCCCGCTTGCGATTACGTTCGTCACGGCTTTTGTCGTGTATCCCAAATGGTGGCACGGGTTTTTTCGGCCCATCCGATGGCGCGACGCGCGCACGGCATGGGGCGATCTCCACCGTTTGATCGGTGTCTGGTCGTTGTGGTTCTGCGCGCTGATTGCTCTAACCGGCGGATGGTACTTCGTCGAGAGCCTTGGGCTTGACGCGCCGCAATTGCCCCTGGCGAAAATCCATCCAGGGACGAGCGACACTGCGACGACTGCCGCGCGCTTGGGAGACAGCATTGCCGCAGCACACGCCGTGCGGCCCGACCTGAAAATCGTCTCGACTTATTTTCCGACACCCGGATCCGGCGCATTTCGCATCATGGGGGAAACCGGCAACGTTTTTGTCCGTCCTCGCGCAAACACGGTATGGGTCGATCCGGCAACGGCTAAAGTCATCCTGATTGGTTGGGATACGGACTTAACGTTCCACCAACAGCTTTCAGAAATCGCCGACCCGCTGCACTTCGGCACCGTCGGAGGCTATTGGACCAAAGCCTTGTGGTTTTTGTTCGGATTGATACTGACCGGTCTGTCGATATCCGGTGCGGCCATCTATGCCTGCCGAATTGCCGGTACCAATGCGGCCATCAAGCCAAACTTCGGAGCGCGTTTGCGGTCGGGGATGGGCCGTTGGTTGTGGTTGTCCGCCGTATTGATCGCGATAGGGATCGCTTTGATCCCGGCGGTGATCTTTCAATCGGCGGAATAGATCAATTGTCGATATCGATCTCTTCGAGGCGCAGAAGATCGTAGGCCGGACGACAGGAACCCCATGCCGATGGTGAGCGTTTTGTCCGTGGCCGCGACGGACGTCGCAAATGCAAGGGCGGCGAACCCTGTCAGCGTTTCGCCGAATATCCGAGCCGATGGCATGCTCGCCGTTTGACTACATCCTATTCGCCGGAACGTCGAGCGCGCCGCGATCGATGACCACGCCATCCTTGATAACGGTGTCGATGGCGGCAAAGTTTGCAACCGAGTCCGCCGGATCGGCCGTCAGCAGCACGAGATCGGCCAGTTTGCCCGTTTCCACCGATCCCAAATCCTTTTCGCGGCCTAAATAGATTGCGCCATTCAAGGTCGCGATCTTGATGCAGTCGAATGGGCCGATGCCGGACTGATTGAGCAGTTCAAGTTCCTGATGCGCGGTCGGGCCGTCGGTGCGGTCGGTCCCCAGCGCCAGGATCACACCGCCATCGAACAGGCGCTTTATGTTCTGTTTGGCGTAGGGAATCATCAATTGAAACATACCCGACATGCCCGACGTGATGTAACGCTGGCGTTCGGATGTCTTGCCCTTTTCTCGTTCTTCTTCCGACAATGTCGCTTTGAATAGCGGGTTGTCGAAAAAACTTGGGTCATCGGCAACGCGCGCGATATTGCTAAACACCGTCATCGTTGTCGCAATCGGAATTTTGCGGTCCGCAAGTTCTTTGATGTAGGAATCGTTGACCACTGCGCGCAGAACGGGATGCGCCATGGCGCTGACGCCGGATCGGGCGGCCATGTCGGCGTCCCATTCCATGGACACATGCACGGTCGTGCGCACGCCCATCTCGTCGGCGGTTTGCACCACCTTGTGGAAGATATCTTCCGACATGGTCGGCACGGCGCGGTTGGCATACAACCCCTGCCGGTCGAGGATCAGCTTCAGCATGTCGGGTTTTTCGCGCTCGATTTTCGCGATCAGATCTTTCTTGCCCTGTTCCCAATTCGCGATCTTGAGTGCGGTTAGTCCCGCGCCGTATCCGCCGGGCACGCTGATGGTGCCGCCGGCCGCAAATATTCGGGGGCTGACGATCTCGCCGGCGCGCTCATTTGCGCGAAGTTTGAAAATAAAGTCGGGGTTGTTGCCAGAGTCGTAGACCGACGTGACGCCGAGATAGAGATATCCTTGCAGCGCGCGTAGGCCGGCTTCGAAATCGGCCGTCGGCACGCGCTGGCCGCCTTGCATGACCGAACCGCCTTGACCGCCGCGGACGTGGATGTGCACGTCCATCAATCCCGGGATAAGGTATTTCCCCGATCCATCGATGACCTGCGCACCGCCGGCGTCAATCGCATGCGTCGAAATCGCGGCGATCGTGTTGCCCTTGACCAAGACGTTCGCACCCGGGACAGCGGCCGCCCCGGTTCCGTCGTATAGGGTGACGTTTTTGATCAAAACGTCGGCATGGACCGGCCAAGCCGCGAACAAAAGAGCGGTACAGGCAAAACCAATTACACGAATCAGCATCGCAATCCCCTCTCTTCCGGTGGTATTGGATTTTCGGGCGCGCGTTACTCCGCGGCTTTCAGTTTGGGTTCAAGCGGCGGGATCGCGCCGACTTTGGCCATGTTCTTCAATGCCTCGCGCTGAACCTCACGAATCTTGTCCTTCGATTCCATCGCCGCATCTGCAAAGCTGTTTGCGGGGAAGAAAACCGTGTTGTCGTAAACCAGCCGATAAATCTCTGTGCGAATTCCGGCGATCCGATTGAAGCCGCCGAGCGAGGAACGAATACGGCGCAATCCTTCGACGTCGATGATGGTGTTGCACCTCATGCTCTCCCCTGGGCTCGGCCCTTCGGCGAGAATGCGGCCTTCGTAATCGAAGATCCGGCTGCGCCCGGCGTTCTCGGTCTCCGGAACGTTGGTGCCCTTAATGCCACCAGAGTTCGACGAAATCAGGTACATCATGTTTTCGCTGGCGCGCGCTTTCTTGCACGACTGCCAACTCCAGTTGTCCCACGCGCCGAAATCCGAAGTCGGATGCAACAACACCTCCGCGCCTCGCAACATGACCGCACGCGCGGCTTCCGGATACATGATCTCGCCGCACGGAATCATCGCCAGGTTGCCGAGCGGCGTGCGCGCAACAGGGAAGATTCCTTCGACGCCGTAGCGCGCCAAATATTTGTCCATGAAGTCGTGCGGGCTGCCGGCGTGCATGGTGTTAATGCGCCGGTATTTGAGAATCACCTCACCCTTGTCGTCGATCAGGAACGAGCAATTGAAATAGCGGCCCGGCCATTCGGGGTCGCGCTCGTAAGCGTTGGCGCCGATATAAATGCCGAGCGCTTTGGCTTTCTTTTGCAGGCGTTCGACCTCGGGGCTGCCGGGGATTTCAAAACACGATTTCTCGATCCACTGCGCCGCGCTTTCCTTGCCGGGAAACCCCTGCAATGCGAATTCGGGGAACAGGGCCACTTGCGCGGTGCCGGAGCCGTAACGGCCCAAGTTGTCGAGCAGCTCTTCCCAGCGGTCGAGGCTCTTGTTGACAATCGCCATCGCCTCGGCGCGGTTGGCGGATTTATTGGTGCCGTACGTGTAGACCTGCATACAGGTGGCACGCCACGGTTTGATCGGCTGTGACATGGTAACGGTGCTCCCTGGTCTTCGCGGACCCAAATCATAACCCCGGCCCGCCGAGCCGTGGCCCGCAAAAACTGCGGTTTTCGGCTCCATTTTGTGTTCCGCACATCCTAGGACGGGGGCCCCAACCGGGCAGGCCTTGCGGATTAACTGTCCGCTTGCCGAGCGCTTGCCCGCCGGTGGGGCAGGCGTTATAAGCAGCCCCTTCCCGAGCCCCAGAGGCCTTATCTAAAGCCCCCTGGGACAGACCCGTGCCGGAGCGTAGCTCAGCCTGGTAGAGCACTGC
>JAGREB010000297.1 GCA_020446775.1 Paracoccaceae bacterium | reverse complement strand
GTTCAAATCCTATCCCCGCAACCAATCAAAGCCCGCTAGGTCAATGGCCTGGCGGGCTTTTTTGCTTTTGGCGAAAGCGCCGAGCGGTCGAATCCCAAAACTCCAACCCGGGTTCCCCGTGAGGGACTCTGGTAAAATCAGAAAACTCAACGTGTTAGGCGGTGCCCGCCAGCCGCGCAGCCGCGTCTAAATGGGCAGAACCCGCTTGGACATGGGCGGTTCGGGCATGCAATGTTTCGCCGGGGAACACAGTACATTTCGTTCGGAGGATGTCCGCGATGGCGAAATTCTCAACCGGAAAACGCGCATTCTTGAAGGGCTCGGTGGCGGCGGGATTGCTGGCCGGCGCGGCGCGCGCGGCCGACGGTAAGACCACCGACAGCAAGACCTATGACGTGGTGATCGTCGGCGCGGGAAATTCGGGTCTCCCGGCCGCGATCTTTGCCGCCCAGCGCGGCCTCTCGGTCATGGTGATCGAAGCCGCGGGCCAAATCGGCGGCACCTTGCATTTGTCGAGCGGCCAGATGAGCGCCGCGGGCACCAAGCTCCAGAAAACGAAAGGCATCGATGACGCGCCGCAGATTCATTACGACGACATCATGCGCATCAGCAAAGGCACCGCCGACCCCGTGCTGCTGAAACTTGCGACCGACAACGCGGCGCCGGTGTTCGACTGGCTGACGGAACATGGCTTGACCGTTTATCCGCAGCATCCCGTCACCGGGACAACTCACGAACCCTATTCCCGCGCGCGCTACGCGTGGGCGAAGGAAGGGGGCCGCGCCATCCTTAAGGTGTTGGAAGAGCAATTGCAGCCGCACCTCGACAGTGGCCTCGTGACGTTGATGCTCGCGTCGGAAGCCAAGGAACTAATCACGAATGGCGACGGCGACGTTATCGGTGTCGTTGCCGAGGACGACGATAAAGTCTCTCATCGCGTCATGGGCAAGAACGTGGTGCTGACGTCGGGCGGCTACATGTTCAACCCCGAAATGTTCGAGGAAATGGAGAAGGCGCCGCTGCACACCAACATCACTTATCCGTATTGCTACGGTGCCGGCCTAACCATGGCGGTCGCCGTTGGCGGTTATGTGCGCGGCGGCGAAAATCACACGCCGCTGTTCGGGGCGATCCTGGTCGATGCCGACCGTCCCACGCAAATGCGGGCGACGGCCCGTCATTTTCCGGGCGATCGCCCGCCGTGGGAAATCATCGTCGATGCCTCGGGCAAGCGATATTTGCGCGAGGATATCCTGAGCCATGACGCCTACGAGCAATCTCTGGCCAAACAACCGGACGAGAAATGCTGGATGGTCTACGACGCCGAAATCAAAGCCAAGGCGCCGCGCTTGATCGGCGGCGGCTTCGGTTCGCCGTGGACGCCGGAAGATACCGAAGAAGCGTTCGAAAACGGTGACGTTCCGTATTTCTACAAAGCCGACTCGCTCGCCGAGTTGGCCAATCTGGCCGGCGTCGACGCCAAAGGGCTTGCCGAAACGGTCGCGGCGTACAATGACGCGCAGTCCGGCAAAACCAAGGATCCGCTCGGCCGCGAATTCATGCCGCTGCCGATTGCGAAAGGGCCGTTTTATGCGGTTCAGATCAATAGCTGGGCGTTGACGAGTTACGCCGGGGTCGCCGTCGACGGCGAGCTATGCGTCATCCGCCAAGACGGCTCGCCGATTAAAGGTCTTTATGCCGCAGGTGAACTGCTCGGCATGGGGCAAATGATGGGCAACGCCGTGTGCGGCGGCATGAGCGTGACGCCGGCGCTCTCGCTGGGCCGTCTGCTCGGGAACTCTATTCTCAAAGCCTGACGTCGGCGAACCCGGACCTAGCTTTCGCGTTGCAAGACCTCGATGGCCGCGCGTTCGCCGGATTCGGCGGCGGCTTCCATGCCGTTTTCGATGCTGCGCGTCTGCTCGCCCGCGAAATGGATGCGTTCGTGCGGCGTCCCCATGATCTTCGCCCAAAGGCCGACCTGGCCGGCGTTGAAAACGTGGCGGCAACACGCGGATGCCGAATCCTTGGCCCAGGAATGTGACCCCACGACCTTCAACTTACCCTTGGTCGACGGCCTGATCTCGGCCAAGGTTTTTACGACGAGGTCGGCGACCTGCGCACGGGGCAGCTGATCCATCCGATAGGCCGCGTTGCCGTTCATCCAGCAGTCGAGAATGAAGACCTCACCCGATTCGTTTGCCCGTGCGAACACGCGTTCGATGGCCGTGTCGGTGAAGAGGGCGGGATCGCCGATATCGTCCCAAAATGGCGCGCTGAATTCGAGGAACACGCGCAGCGTATTTCCGTGCGCGGACGTGCGGACAGCATCGAATTTCCGCCCGGTCAGTCGCGGCCGAATCTCGACATTGCGGAGCGCCGAGAACGGAACCGCAGAGATCACGTATTTCCCGATAAACCGGCTGCCGTCGATTGTCGTGACTTCAACGCGATTGCCGGTCGTATCGATCGTGCGGACGAGGTGATTCAGCCGCACTTCACCTTTCAATGCGCCGGCCATGGCCTCGGGCAGACGTTGCGTGCCGTCCTTGACCAAATTGAATTCAAAACCGTCGGCCGAACTTGCGCCATAGGTTGAGCGCGTCGTCTCGCTGGACGACGCGATGCCCCACTGCAATCGCCTGATGTCGCGCAAATAAGCCAGGGCGGAGCCGGAGGCGATGTCGAATGTATTGATGCTGACATCGATCAACCGCATGGCTTCGTCTGAGGCGCCGCGATCGCGCAAATAGGTTTCGAGCGAAACGTCGTATTTGGCTTGGTCGGGATCGGTCCAACTACCCGGATCTGGCAACGGATTGTTTCTGGACAAATAATAGAATTCGAGCGCCGACGGTTGTACTTGGCGTTCCGGACCGGCGGTCCTGTTGGCCTTGGACGTAGCCCAATCCGTCGAGGCGACCAGCATGCCGTTGACATAATTGCCCATGCCGACGCGTGCCGGGGCCGGAATCAACGGAACCTTCAAACGCGCGACGACATCGCGTACCCGGGCGTAATACGGGCCGATGGTTTCGCCGCCGGCATTCATCGGGCCGACCGGCAAATCATAGGTCCGCGTTCGCCCGCCCACATAGTCCGCGGCTTCGAGGACGACGACTTTAAAGCCCTGCGATTCAAGCGTTAGCGCGGCGTTCAACCCGGCGAGGCCGGCGCCGATCACAATCACGTCGGTTGGTTCCTGGGCCCGCGGCTGTCGCGCCATAATTGGCGCACTCAAGGCGCCGATTGCCGTTGTTTGAAATCCGCGCCGAGACAGCATAAATGGGGCATTCCTTGAGGTCGGCATAGGTTTTTCCCGTCACGTAGAGGGAGGCCGGGCGCCGGATCGGCAAAGGGTTCGTCCCGCAAACGGAACTCAAATCATACTTGTGTTTGGGCCGGTTCCGTCCACAATTTTCGCGTGTTTTGCCCGGAGTCCGATATGTCCCGTCTATTTCCCGTGAATTTCCCGCCGTTTCGATTGGTCCTTGTTGCCGCGGTGGCCGTCTGCGCTTCTGCAAATTCGGCTTTCGCTGCCGAAGCCGGGACGCAGACTTTGGGCTTCGTGATCCGCGATTGGTTCACGTCGGTCTACAACAGCAAGTTTCTGGACGAGTGCCCCGAAGGTTTGGCCACCAGCAATGACGAGCTGTGGTGGCGGGGGTTGTCAAAGGAGGCGCGCGCAAAAGCCACTAACAATGGTTTGTTGCAGCAGCTCACCCGTATGCCCGTGGCGATGCGGCGCGGCCCTAACGGCGAGAATGTGTGCCTGAATCCGACATCGGTGGTCGATCCGCCGATGCGCGTGATTGAGGGCAAATACTCGTTTGGCGCCAATCTCGACGGCGAATCCGAGGGCGATGCGACGGCGAAAAGCTGCGCGCATGACAATTTCGTTCACCCGGACGGCACGCCAGGCGTCGACAATCAACTTTACCGGCTTGTCGGTTGTGTTTACGGCTGGCGCAAGGGCGGGTTGCCCGATCTCAATGCCCATGAAGGCCGCGGCACCAGCGGCTTGGGCATGACATTGATTGAAATCACGGGCGTGACCGATCCGCGCAATTCGGACAACGTCACCATCACGTTTTACCGCTCGGTCGACCAATTTGCCTTCGATGGAACCGGCAAGCCGCTGCCGTATTCAAGCTACAATATTGACATGGAAAATGGACAGCCGCGTTACAGCGATACGCTGAAAGGCGCGATTAAGGACGGTGTGTTGACCACCGAGCGCGGCGACGTTCGGTTGCCGTTTTACGGCAACTACCACTTCATGCATCCGGTCATCAAAGACATGGGATTGCGCATGGAGATTTCTCCCGATGGTGCGACGGCGTCCGGCCAGATTACCGGCTACTACAATATGGATGCTTTCCTGCACTACGTCGGCGGCATGGTGGGCCATACATCGACAGCAGACGATTGTCCTGCAATGTACGTCGCAGCGCACGAATTGGCCGATGGTTATCCCGATCCCGAAACGGGTCAATGCACGCATTTGTCGTCGGCGTTCGACGTCAAGGCTTATGCCGCGTTCGTCATCCATCCGGACAAGCAAACCGCATCCGCAGACCAAAGGTGATAACTCTGCTCTGAAGCGGTCAAATTCGTTTGCATAGCGAACGCGAGCGAGGAAATGCCCGTTTTCACGAGAGAAGTTTGAATTCGCAGATTGATCGTCTTCCGCATAACGCTTTCATTTTTGGCCGCCGTGCAGCAAAGTTTTGTCGGTCACGCGCGCCAATCATGAGAGAATAGGCGTGCATACGTGAGGTTTTTCGTGCGCAAAAGCATTTTCCATATGATTGCGGCCGTCGCCGCGGCGATTTCGTTGAGCGCCTGCGATGGGCCGCGCGAACCGGAGGCGACCGGTGGGCCGCCGGCCATGCGCCGTCTGTCGAATGATCAGTACCGCAATATCATTGCCGACGTATTCGGCCCGCAAATCACCGTCGCAGGCCAGGCGGATTCCTTGAAACGTAGCGAAGGCATGCTCGCCGTCGGTGCGCAAACCGCCGAGATCACGCCGTCGGGATTCGAAAAATTCTACGGCATGGCGAAATCCATCGCTGCGCAGGTTGTGAGCGAAAGCAATCGTGCGGTCACGTTCCCGTGTGAACCCAAAGATGCGGTTGGAGCCGATGACGCGTGTGCGCGCACGTTTTTCGCGGGCGCGGGCCGGTTGCTGTACCGGCGTCCTTTGGCGCAAGACGAATTGACGCTTGCCGTTGAGACGGCGCGGCGTGCCGCCGAATCCAGTGGCGATTTCTATCGCGGTGTTGCGGTCAGCCTCGCCAATATGCTGGTTGCGCCGCAATTCCTTTTTATTACGGACGAGGTGGAACCCGATCCCGCTGCCGCCGGACTGGTTCGCTTGACCGGTTTCGCCAAGGCAGCCCGATTGAGTTTCTTTTTGTGGAACACGACGCCCGACGACGCGCTGCTGCGCGCCGCCGAAAGCGGCGACCTGCATACCCAAAAAGGCGTTTCGGCCCAGGTTGAGCGCATGATGGCGTCGCACCGGCTCGAAGCCGGCGTGCGCGCATTTTTCGAGGACTTCCTGCATTTCGAACAATTCGAGACGCTGGAAAAAGACACGATCATTTATCCGGCGTTTACGGTCAAAGTGGTCGAGGATTCCAAAGAGCAACTCCTTAGGACGGTTGTCAGCTTGCTGCTCGATCGGAAGCAGGATTACCGCGAGATCTTTACGACGCGGGACACGTTTGTAACCGGAAGCCTGGCGCGCGTTTACCGCGTCCCCACGTCGCGGCCGTCCGGCGAGGCGTGGGTGCCGTACCGGTTTCCCGATAACGACCCGCGCGCTGGAATCATTACTCAGATCGGTTTTGCGGCCGTGGCGTCGCATCCCGGCCGCAGCTCTCCTACGTTGCGCGGTCGCGCAATCCGCGAAAACCTGTTGTGTCAGAAAGTTCCCGACCCGCCGGGTGACGTCGATTTCTCGCTGTTTGAATCGGCCGACGCGCTTAAAAAGACCGCACGTGAACGCCTGACCATTCACCGCACCGCGCCCGCTTGCGCAGGATGTCACAAGATCACCGATCCGATCGGCTTGGGGCTTGAGAACTTGGATGGCCTTGGCCAGTTGCGCACGACGGAAAACGAAGCGGTCATCGATCCCAGCGGCGATCTTGACGGCGTCGAATTCTCGAATGCAGCCGATCTTGGCAAAGCCTTGCACGACAATCCCGCTGCGACATCGTGCGTGGTTGGGCGCTTGGCGTCCTATGCCCTGGGGCGGTCCTCGAACGAGGAACGGAACTATGTCCAATACTTGGAGGAATCTTTTGCCTCCGATGGATATCGGTTTCCCGATCTAATGCGCCGGATCGCGACCGGAGACGCATTGTTCGCGGTCACGCCGGCGCCCACCCAATTGGTTTCGGCACAATCGTCCACACCTGAGATGGAGCGCTCGCCATGAGCTTCCTGATTCCCCGCAAGACCTCGCGCCGGTCGGTGTTGCGCGCCATGTTCAACGGCGGCGCGGTGACTTTGGCGTTGCCGTTTCTCGATGCCATGCTCGACGGGAATGGCACCGCACTCGCGGACACGGGCAAGCCGCTGCCGGTGCGTTTCGGCACTTGGTATTGGGGCATGGGCCACACGCCGGGCCATGCCATTAAGGAAAAAGCGCAAACCGCTGCCGGAATCGAATTCCTGGAGGAAACCAAGGCGCTCAAACCGTTCGCCGATCAGCTTAATTTCTTCAGCGGCTTCAACATGCCGCTCGACGGCCGCTCCAACTACACCCATTTCACGGGGTGGGTGGGCAGCCGCACCGGTGCGGTTCCGCAAAAGGAAGGCGAAATCGCTGCCCCGACGCTTGATCTTTTGATCGCCGACCAGATCGGTCCCAATACGCGGTTTCGGACGATCGACGCGTCCAGCGTTGGCATCTCGCGCGAGAATTACAGCGCCCGCAGCACCGAAAGCCGCGCCCAAGCGGAAATCTCGCCGGTCGGCCTTTACAATCGCCTATTCGGGCCGGAGTTCGTCGACCCCAACGCCGACACGTTCACGCCGGATCCGAATATCATGCTCGAAAAAAGCGTGTTGTCGGCATTCACCGAACAAAGCCGCGGTTACATCAAGACACTTGGCGCGGCCGACAAGCAGCGCATGGATCAATACTTCACGTCGATCCGCCAGCTTGAAAATCAAATGGCGCTCTTGTTGCAAAAGCCGGAGCCCAACGAAGCCTGCATCCGGCCCGAAAGACCGAACATGGAGGACGCCGAGCGTTCGGCGCAGGGCCGCGAAATGCCCAACGTCATCGAGACGCACGAAATCATGGCCAATCTGATGGCGATGGCGGTCGCGTGCAATCAGACGCGCGTATTCAATATGGTGTTCACCGACAATTTCGCGAATGTGCGCAAGAAGGGCGAAACCTATACGCATCACCTTTTGACCCATTCGGAACTCATCGATCCGAATTTGGGCTATCAACCGCTTGCTTTTTGGTTCAACGAGCGCTGCTCCGAGGCATTCGCGACATTTCTCGGTGCGCTTGCCGGAATCAAGGAAGGCGCGGGGACGTTGCTCGACAACTGCCTGGTCTTCGCCTCGAGCGAAACGGCCTATGCCAAACTTCACACCGTCGACGGTATTCCGATCTATTTGGCGGGCAAGGCGGGCGGACGCATGAAGACCGGTGTTCACGTCGTCGGCGGTGGCGACCCCATTACCCGCGTCGGGTTCACGGCCATGAAGATCATGGATGTCCCGATCCGCGGTTGGGGTGCAAAATCCTTGCAAACGTCCAAACCGCTCACCGAGATCATGGTGTAGGCGCACATGCCGGTGCCGCGCGTCCGCACGCTGTTCTACCTTGCGCCGGTTCTTTCGGTCCTGGCGGCTTCGCCCGTGCTGGCCGAGTCTTTGCCTGCGCCCGACGGGATCGTCCTGAATGCGCGCGGCCATGGCTGGGTTCTTGCCGATGAGAACGGCCAGACTTTGTATATCTACGCCAAAGATCAGCGCGGTGGAGCGCCCGTGTGCGAAGGCGGTTGCGCCAGGGACTGGCCTCCTCTGATCGCGCCCGAAAACGCCGAGTTTGGACCCGATTGGTCGATCGTGACCCGCGAAAGCGGCGAGCATCAGTGGGCTTTTCGCGGGAAGCCTTTATACCGCTATGCGCTCGACAATGCGCCGGGCGACATGAACGGCGACGATTTTCAGCAGCTTTGGTCGGTGGCCGTCAAACCGATAACGGTCCCGCCGGCGTTCGGAATTTTCAAGACATCGCGCGGACATCTTCTGGTCGATCAGCGCAATATGACGCTTTATTCCTCGGACGCCGACAGCGCTTCAGAATCGAAGTGCAACGAGTCTTGCACACGCGACTGGCGCCCGGTCGAGGCTTTCTGGCTTGCCAAGCCGCCGGCCGAAGACTGGTCGATTGTCA
>JAGREB010000296.1 GCA_020446775.1 Paracoccaceae bacterium | reverse complement strand
TCTGGAGGGGGCAGCGCCCAATCCTCCTGAATATCTCCACCAGAAGGGCGTCCGGGGCGTCGCCGGTCCGCAGTGCGGGCCGACGACGCCTCGGAACTAGAACGGGAAGATGATGTCGAAGATCTGCTGTCCATACCTCGGCTGTTGGACATCGCTGAGCGAGCCCCGTCCGCCGTAGGAAATCCGGGCTTCGGCGATCTTTTCCGACGAAATGGTATTGTCCGAACGAATGTCCTCCGGGCGGATGACGCCGCCGACCTGCAATTCGCGCAGTTCATTGTTGACGCGAATTTCCTGCCGGCCGGCGATCGCGAGGTTGCCGTTGGGGAGGACTTGCAACACGACCGCCGCCAAGCGGATGTTGATCGTCTCATCGCGGGCGATCGATCCGGTACCGCGATAATCGCTGTTGCTATTGGCGTCGAGCGACGGCAACTGCGCGGTGCCGCGGAAGATGTTGGTGAGATCGGTCACCGCCATCGCTTCGCGGACGTTGTCGCGGGTCCGGCGGGTCTCGTTATTCATTTGCGCGCGTTCGTTTTGCACGCTGACGACGACGGTAAGAACGTCGCCGATTTCCTTGGCACGCTGGTCCTTGAAGAACGCGCGTGCGCCCGGGCGCCACAGCGACGCCGGCGTCGGCGCCAGAATTTCCGGCGTCGGCATCGGCAAGCTGACAGGGCGGTAATCGCGCTCCTGGGTCGGGCTGCTGACCGGCGACAAAGCCGGCGGCTGGCCGACGCGGGACAGCTTTTCCATGCCCGAGCAATTCGCGAGGATCAGGCACGCGGCGGCCGTGACAACGGCGCGGGCCCGCAGGCGGATCTTTGGATGGTCAAAGGACGTCATGGTCGGATCCTTCCGTTCAATTCATGGCCATCTGCGCGCTGATCACGCGGACGGTATCGGCATCGACAATCTCGGCAAAAACTTGGGTATTGCTCTTATCGTTCATGACACGGATGGTTTCGCCGATTCCGCCCGGTTCGAGCGCGAGGCCGCGCGCCGTCAGTTGCATCAGCGGCGTCGAAAATAGCACCGTGACCAGCTTGCCTTTTTCCATGACTCTGGGAACCGCGACGTCATGGGCGCGCAAGGTCTGTCCGGCCCTGACCGAACTGGTCAATTCCCGGCCCATTACGGCGTCAACATCGACGATCGCCGTGGAGCTGACATCGCTGTCGTTCACGGTAATCCAGTTGACGTCGTCGCGATCGAGGATCGCACCGCGCCGCATGTCGCGGGCCGCGACGGCGACCGTAATCTTGCGCAAGGTCTGCAAATCGCCCCGGCGCATCGGTACGCCGGCCGGCTGATAGCGGCGCGGAGACATCCCGATCAAATAGTCTTCGTCGAGCACGGCGTCGGCCGGCAGCGTGTCGGCATTGACGGTCGTCCACGTAATGGCGTCGGCCGGAATATCTTCGCCGCGGCGCACTTCGCGCCGTAAAACGGGCACTTCGACCAAGGTCAGCTGCGCCACGTCAGCGGTCGACAGGGCTTCGCCGGCTTTCAGGAAAGCGACCGCCGCCTTGCCGATTACGTAGGCCGGATCGACAATCGTTCCGCCCGTGATCGAAGATTCGGGAATTTCGACCATCTCGATCATGTCGCTGGTGATCATCGTATCGCGCATGATGTTGTCGCGCGGCATTGGGACGGCCAGCGACGGCACGGCAAAGCCGCGCATCGGCACGAAAATGGCGTTGGGATCGCCGGCCGGCAATTCGGCGACCGCCGAAAACATGCCGGACGCGGGATCGAAATACGGTTCGCGGACGCCGACTTCGCGCGGCGCGGCGGCATCGATTGTCACCGGCCCAAGCGGCAATTCGGGGCGCAATCCAAAATTCTCGGGCATGCCTTGGCGAACCAGTTCGTCCTTGATCGCCGCCAATACGGTGCGTGGCGCCACGGTTTGGCCCGGCCGGTAAACCATTGCCCGGTCGTAGGGGCCATTGGGACGCCAATCGAGACCGTTGGTCCGCGCCAAGCTGGCCAGCCAGTCGGCGTGAAGGATGATGCGCTGTCCGGGGGCCGGGGCCTGAGCGACGATGCGCCCGGGCGAACTGATCGCTCCGGCGAATAAATCGCCGAGGCGGACCACCGAATCCTGCACATTGACGGTTCCGATCAGCCGGGTCGGGCCGTAGCGGTCCATGTCTCCGTCGTCGGCCGCGGCGCTGACGCTGAATGTCAACAGCGCGGCGGCGAAGACGGTACGAATGCAATCGATGAAGCGGTTCATGGCGCCCGCCTTAGCCGACCATCTGGTTGACGGTGGAGGACATTTCGTCGGCGGTTTGAATGACCTTGGAGTTCATTTCGTAGGCGCGCTGGGCGCTGATCAACTCGGTGATCTCCGACACCACGTTGACGTTCGAGGTCTCCAGGAAGCCTTGCAAAATCGTGCCGTATCCGGGCTCTCCAGGAACACCGGCGGTGGCCGCGCCCGAGGCCGGTGTTTCGAGGAACAGATTGTCCCCGACCGCGTCGAGGCCGGCTTCGTTGGCGAAAGACGCCAATTCGAATTGGCCCGCCGATTGCGGGTCGATGACCCCGTCCTGCTTGAAGAACAGTTCGCCTTGCGGGTTGATCGAGATGCTGATGGCGTCGACCGGAATGGCGCCGAGGCCCGTGACCCGGAAGCCATCGTGGGTCACGATTTCGCCGGTGGCAGACAACTGAAAGGCGCCGTCGCGGGTATAGGCGGTTTCGCCCGTCGGAAGCTCGATCTGGAAGTAGCCTTTGCCCTGGATCGCGACATCGAGGCTATTGTCCGTAGACAACAAGCTGCCTTGTTCGGTAATGCGGTAAACTGCGGCGGTTTTGACGCCGAGGCCCAACTGGACGCCCGCGGGAACGATCGTTCCGGCGTCCGACGAGGTCGAACCGACGCGCCGCAAATCCTGATACAGCAAGTCGTTAAACTCGGTGCGGCGGCGCGTATACGCCGTCGTGTTCATGTTGGCGATGTTGTTCG
>JAGREB010000295.1 GCA_020446775.1 Paracoccaceae bacterium | reverse complement strand
GTATGTTATCGAGCCCAACCCCCGAAACCTGGCGTCGATCTCCTCAACACGGCGGTCGTAGGATCCACCACCGAGTATGCCGAGCGCTTGGCCCGAGTGCCGCTCGAAAATCGCCTGCACGGCCGCCGGCAGGCTTTCCCAAGTCGGCCTGTGCATCATCAGCGCGAACATGACCACGCCGAACGAAATATTGAACACGTGGGTCGTGACGCGGAATCCCTGAAAAGTTTGCGCCGCGACCAAGCCCTGCACGCTGCCGTGAATCGTATGGCGGCGCATCGCCTCGTAGACGTCGGCCGGATGCATCGATTCCGCGGTTGCACCCAGGCTTTCCAGGAACTCACCTTCCAGGCGGCCGGCGCTGCGGATTTTCAAGTTCTTGAGATCGTCGAATCCCGTGATCGGCACGCGCATGAACAACAAGCCGGGTTCGGCCGACCACAAACCCAACAGTTTGACGTCGTCGAAACCGTCGACAAGTCCGCGTTCGCACAACTCCCATCCCAACAGCGACGCCTCGGTGGCGCTGCGAACCAGGAACGGCGTTTCCAGAATTTGTAGTTGGGGAAATTGCCCGCTGGTGTAATTCGGCTGCGCGTAAGCGATATGCGGCACGCCGGCGCGAACGAGATCGAATTGGATGTAAGGACTGCGGCCCAGCGATCCGCCGTTGAACCGGTCGAATACGATCGCTCCGTCCGCTTCCTTTTCGATCGCGTCGGCCCACGGATTGAGAATTCGCGAGTAAGTATGACTGGTCGGCGCGAGATACGAGGCTAGGCGCAAGCGAACCGGTTCACCCTGACCCCACGCGCGCACCGATGCCGTCGCGGCGGTCGCCCCGGCGGCGCTGATCAACAAACGGCGAGAAATCATCCTGACAACGCGTTCAATTTTTCTGGAAACTGGCGAGATCGAGCGCGTCGGGCTGTTCGTCGATGTGCACCGGGCCGGATTGCATCGCGGCCTTGAACGCCATGGTGATCTTGCGGATGAGTTCGATGTCCGAGGGCGACGCGTCGTCGTAGCGATCGGCGATATCCCGCACGTTTTCCGAAAGCTGCGTGCAAAGCGCGCCGAGTTGCTGGTCGCGCAGACGGATCGCGACGTCCGAGGCGTCGGTCAACACGTCCGCCAACACGATCAAATCGCTCTGTACGCTGCTGGTCACCATCTTGTTGTCATAGGCCGACACAAGCCGTTCGCACACCTCGCCGAGACGGAAGCTTTGCCGGTCGAGTTTGGCTTGCAGCACTTCCTGGAGCGAACCGTCGACGGCTTCGCGCAATGCATGCTTGTCGAACTCGCGCCCGTTGACCTTTTCAAGCACGGTATTGAGGACAGGTATGCGGCGCACGCGGCCGGTATATTCCATGTTCTTGCGTTGCGGCCCCATGTAGGTGTCGGTCACCACGAACGGCTGGCGGTGGAACGTGATAAGGCGCAATCGTTCCTGAACGCGCTCGGGCGAGAGCGGTTTGACGATGATATCGTCCACGCCGGCACGGATCGCCGCGTCGAGCGATTCAGGATTGTTGGGATTGACCAGGACCGTAATCAGCATGAACGGATTGTCGCTCAGCTTTTGGTGGCGCACTTCGGACACAAGCTCGAACACGTCCGGGTCGAAATCGTCGCCGATCACCAAGAGATCAGGGGGGATTTGAAACATCAGGTCCTTGAGGCCGGCTAGCGTCGAATGGCAAACGATCTGCGTGATGCCCTGTGCCTTGAACATGTCGCGCAGCTGATTTCGCTCGTAATAGTTTTTCTCACCGATGTAGACGGTGACCTTCCGCAAATTATCTTTGGACATCGGCGGCATCTGACGGAAACCCACAACCCCTTGTTTTCACGTCGCAATCAAAGCCGATTGAACCCGCTTCCGTAGCGGGGGCGCATTTTCGTCAATCCTGATCTGACATGCAAGGGTGGGGGGTTTTTCGCTGAAAGGTAGCAACTGCGCGGGTTTCCGACGCACTTGGGCCGCGATTCAAGCAATCGCCCCAATCGGTTGCGGCCCGACTTCCCTAACCGTGAAGCGTTCGGCCTGCATGTCGTCCGGCCAATCCCAAGCATCGAAGCCCGCCTTGCGCTTAAGGGCGGCCACGAATTCCGCCGGGACCGGGAGGTGATCCCAGACTTGCGGAAGAAACACGCCGCGCCGAGAGGAATCGCTCAAGACCAATCCATCCACATGAGGGCGCAGCGCGCGAAGGAGTTCCGCTTCAGATTCGTCCGCGATCTTGGTCAACGGTGACAATACGCTGATTTCGATCTCGAGCGAGGGAAGTTCGGACTCGGTCATTGCCGGAAATCGCATATCGTTGAAAGCGGCGGCGAACGCGTTCGCGGCGACATCGATGGCGAGCGGCCGGCGCGGCAAAATAGATCCGATGCAACCGCGTAATTCACCTTTCGAGTTGAGTGTTACGAAACATGCACCAGGTGCACTCAGCGCCGCACTTAGTTGCGCCTCCTCAATTGGAAGCGGAGCGCCTTGCGCCATACCGTGCGCGATTGAACGTGCGGCGATCGACAGCAATGCCCTGTCGTCGGCTGAAAGACTCGCGTGATGCACGGCGTTATTCAAACGCCCATGCTCCGTAACCGACCACGCGATCTTTCGATCCGGCGGTATCGCTCGAATTGCACAATCCGAGCCGTTTCACTGTGAGCTTTTTGGTGCGGGCGACGGATAGGAGGCCTGAAATAGGCCCCCGGCCACAGGCATGGTTGTAGGTCAGTGCCGATTCATCGAAACGCTCGATGGCGCTTGCCGTTTCCTCGTCCATGGCACGCGCCGCACGGTCGTTGAGAAAGTGGCTCAGATCTGAACTGACGACAAAGCGGGTTTCACCGTCCCCCCAGAGCATGTCGATCACCGAGGCAACCTCGGCCGGATCGGCGTCGCCGACAACGATTGGCACCAACGAAAAATTGGGTAAGACGTTCTGAAGCAGGGGAAGCTGAACTTCGAGGCTATGTTCTTCGGCGTGGGCTTTGTCGCTGACATGGACGAACGGAAGGTCCGCGAGTCTTGCCACGGCGTCGCGGTCGATATCGATTTTGCCAAGCGGTGTCGCAAACGCCGATACGGACGGAACCGCCAACCCGCGCAACGCCACTCGGTGGGCCGGCCCGAGCAAAACGATCCGCGTAATACGCGACGCATCGGGCGCGAACAACGCGAAGGCGCGCGCCGCAAGTTGGCCCGAATACACATACCCCGCATGCGGCACGATGACCGCCTTAGGTGCCGGGCGCGACGCTACTTTCTCGTCGTTACGCGCGGCCGCGAACAGAGACGCAACGGTTTGCTGCAACTGCGCGGGCGCATCGGGATAGAACAGGCCTGCAACCGCCGGCGGCCTGATGCGACTCTCCGCGCCTCGATTGTCAAAAATTTCTCGCACGCCTTACCTATTTGCGGTTCTTGGTCCGCGAGCTGGTTACATCCCGGGAGGCTTTTTCCGCCCCCTGGTAATTCCGAAAACCATAACGATATATGGGAGAATCGGAAATGAACGGCAATGACCGCAAGCAAAGAAATCGAGCGCATCTCCGGGATGCCGACCAGGTTCTGGCGCCCAACCGGCGACGGCCGCCTGCAATGCGATGTCTGCCCGCGCGAATGCCGGCTGAGTGACGGGCAACGCGGGTTGTGCTTCGTGCGCGCCCGTTCCGGCGATGAAATCGTGCTGACGACCTACGGCCGGTCGTCGGGGTATTGCGTCGACCCGATCGAAAAGAAGCCGCTCAACCATTTTATGCCTGGCAAGCAGGTGTTCTCGTTCGGCACAGACGGCTCAAACATGGTGTGCACGTTCTGTCAGAACTGGGATATCAGCAAGTCGCGT
>JAGREB010000294.1 GCA_020446775.1 Paracoccaceae bacterium | reverse complement strand
CCGATGGTGGATTTGCCCGCGCCCGATGGCCCGACCAACGCAACCACTTCACCGCGTTTGATAGACAAATCGATGCCCCGCAAAACATGCAGCGGTTTATCGGCCTGTTTAAATGTCCGTTCGACGCCTTCAAGAATGAGCGCGGAATCACTCATAGCGCAGCGCTTCGACCGGGTCGGTTTGCGCCGCCCGCCATGACGGATAAAGCGTCGCCAAGAACGACAACAGCAGCGACATGATCAGAACGGCGCTCGTTTCGGTCCATTCCATTTTCGCCGGAAGCTGCGAAAGGTAATAAATTTCGGGAGAAAACAGATCCGTTCCTGTCAAGTTGCTGAGAAACTGCCGGATAGACTCGATATTATCGCAGATCAGAATTCCGAGCAGGAAACCCAACAACGTGCCGACGCTGCCTATGCTCGCGCCGGCCATGAAAAAGATGCGCATGACCGTGCCGCGCGACGCGCCCATGGTCCGTAAGATCGCGATATCGCGCGCTTTGTCCTTCACCAGCATGATTAAACCGGAAATGATGTTGAAGGCCGCGACCAAAATAATCAGCGTCAAGATCAAGAACATCACATTGCGCTCAACCTGAAGCGCGTTAAAAAACGGACCGTTGGTCTGTTCCCAACTGAGCACGCGGACGCCTGGCCCTGTCTGCGCGGCGACTTCGCGCGCGATCATCCGCGCTTTGTCGGGATCCGTGACATGGATCTCGAAATTCGTCACGGAGCGCGGATATTTGAAATAAGTCTGCGCCAGGTTCAGCGGCATGAAAATGACCGATGAATCGAAGTCGGTCATACCGACGTTGAAGATTGCGACGACCTTGAATGTTTGCAACCGCGGGACTGCGCCAAATGCCGTGACTTGGCCGTTCGGTGAAATGAGCGTCACCGAACCACCGGCTTCGATTCCGAAGCGGTCCGCCATCCGCGAACCGATCGCGATCCCCTCACCCGCCGTAAACGCGTCGAGTGAGCCTTGAAGGATATGATCGGCAATCCAGGGACGTTGCGCCAAGTCCTCGCCGCGCATTCCGCGCACGACCGCACCGTCCGAGCGCCGATTGCCGCTGACCATGACCTGCCCTTGCACCAGGGGCACGGCGGAAACCACGCCGTCGATGGCGCGCAAGCGTGCACCAAGATCGTCGTAGTCGGAGATGGCGACGGCAGTCGCCGCGACATCGATGTGGCCATTAACCCCCAAAATCCGCGACATCATGTCTTCGCGAAAACCGTTCATCACCGCCATGACAATGATCAGCGTCGCGACACCGAGCGCAATGCCGACGAACGAAAACCCGGCAATGACCGAGACAAATCCTTCCTTGCGCCGGGAGCGCAGGTACCTCAAAGCCACCATGCGTTCGAATGCCGAGAACATGCCGACCCGCGCCTATGCCCCGGAAGAGACGAAATTAATGACACCGTCGAGACCGGCCTCGCTGCGCGCTCCGGTGGCACGGCGCTTGATTTCGATCTGCCCCTTGGCAAGTCCTTTGGGACCGACGACGACCTGCCAGGGGATCCCGATTAGATCCATGTCTGCGAATTTAACCCCCGGCCGATCGTTGCGGTCGTCATACAGAACGCTCATCCCCGCGGCTTGAAGTTCGCCGTATAATTTGTCGCACGCTTGATCGCAGGCCGCATCTCCGGCCTTGAGGTTGATGAGCCCGACCTTGAATGGCGCAACTTGATCCGGCCAAATGATTCCCGCATCGTCGTGGCTTGCCTCGATGATCGCGCCGACCAGGCGCGAAACACCGATTCCATACGACCCCATCATGACCGTCACCTGGCTTCCGTCGGCGGCGGCGACAACAGCGTTCATCGGTGTCGAGTATTTGGCGCCGAAGTGGAAAATATGGCCGACCTCGATGCCGCGCGCCTTGACGAGTTCGCCGCCGAGTTTAGCTTCGACCGCCGGGTCATGCTTCTCGTCGGTTACCGCGTAGAAACTGGTCCAGTCGTCGATGATCGGTTGCAGATCGCCGTCGTAATCGACGTTGTCGGGTACCGGCTTTTCCAGCAAGGCTTTGTGGCAAAATACAGCGCTTTCGCCGGTATCGGCGAGCACGATGAATTCATGGCTCATATCGCCGCCGATCGGCCCGCTGTCGGCCTTCATCGGAATGGCCTTGATTCCCATACGCGCAAAAGTGCGCAGGTAGGCGACGAACATCTGATTGTAGGAATGGCGCGAACGATCGTAGTCGAGATCGAATGAATAGGCATCCTTCATCAGGAA
>JAGREB010000293.1 GCA_020446775.1 Paracoccaceae bacterium | reverse complement strand
TCCAATCTTTTAGCCGCAGCTGCAAACACGCCGACGCGCCGGCCGCCGAAGCAACTCTGCACCACATGGCTGACGCGTTCCGTCAAGGTCGCGCGCGGAATGTTGTGGGCTTCGTAAACCTTCTTCGCCTCGGCTTGGTCGAGATGATCGGTCGGAAGTTTGACTTTGATGATGTGCGCGCCGAGCAGGGCCGCCATGTGCGCCGCATAGGCAACCACGTCAAAGCCGGTTTCGCCTTCTTTGGTCACGTACTCGCCGCGCGGATAGGACCACACGACAACCGCCAATCCGGCGTCCTTGGCTTCGGCCGTCAACTCGCGCAGGTCGTTCATCATGTCGTATGCGGCACCCGAACCCGGATAGATCGTGTAACCGATCGCCGCGCAGCCGAGGCGCAGCGCGTCTTGGACGCCTGCGGTAATGGCTTGGGAGGGGGCTGCCTTCTCGCCGTTCAGGGAATTCGCGCTGTTGACCTTGAGGATCGTCGGCACCGAACCCGCGAACGTGTTGGCGCCGTCCTCGATCATGCCAAGCGGGGCGGCGAAGGCCGAAAGCCCTGCGTCGATCGCGAGTTGCCAGTGGTAGTGCGGTTCGTAACCGGCGGGATTGGGGGCGAAACTGCGCGCGGGGCCGTGTTCGAAGCCTTGGTCGACCGGCAGAATGACCAGTTTGCCGGTCCCACCGAGTTTTCCGTTCATCAGGATACGGGCCAAATTGGTTTTGGTGCCCGGATTATCGCTATCGTAGGCGTCGAGGATTTTTTTGACCCGCGTCGAGACTTTCATCACCCATCCACTTCGTCGCTTTGTGTCCGGGTGCGGCCCGCGCGGGCCATCCGGAACGTTGAAACCGCGCGAACATATAAAGGGCGCTGCCCCGATTGAATAGGCTTACACGCCGGACATTCACCGTCATGCGTTGACGCGGGGACGTGCGATCCCTATTCTCAACCGCGATTCGAGGAAAAGACGCTATTGCGTTGAAACATATGAAAAAGAAAACAGATATTTCGATGGCTGACGCGCTCGCGCGCCTCGACAAAGCCGTTGGCCGTATTGATCAGGCGAGCGGAGATGTACCCGAATTGCGAAAGCTTGGCGATGCACACCAAGCCCTTAAGGACAAGCTCGCCGACTCCGAACGTCAGCGCGGAATTCTGCGTGAGGCCGTGAACCGGGTATCGGCACGGCTCGATCATCAAATCGAACGCTTGAGCGGACTGGCTGAGGATTGATTAGGCGCGCGAATGGGACAGGTTTCGATCACAATCCGTGGGCGCCAATACCAAATCGCCTGCGATGACGGCCAAGAAGCGCATTTGTCGCGTTTGGGCCGTTAC
Organism: Paracoccaceae bacterium; assembly: GCA_020446775.1. Lineage (GTDB taxonomy): Bacteria > Pseudomonadota > Alphaproteobacteria > Rhodospirillales > Rhodospirillaceae > VGEM01. Next base: position 4,456 of record JAGREB010000293.1, on the reverse strand, counting down.
CTCGATCAGCAGGCGACACAGCTGGCGGGACAGGTTGGCAATGTCAGCGATGCACTGCTGATGGTCATGGTCGGTTTGGTGGTCGCCGATGAATTGTCCGAGGCGACGGCTAAATTGCAGACGGCGGCTTCGTCCGAAGCCGAAAGCCGCGCCAAGGCGGAGCAGGAAACCGCCAACGCGATCAATACCTTGGCCGAGCGTATTGAGGCGGTTGCCGAGCGCCTGGAAGGCACCTAAGTTGGGCGCGGAGCTGCTGGGTGCGTTAGACCTTGTGAACCCCAGGGGCGATAGTCGACTACTCGGGAGCTGTCCCTGGCGGGGCCCTGGTCTCGTTAAACGGCGCCCACCTATCACCGTGGCCCATTGGACGGTCACGATGGGTCGACGGCTTTTGCGGCTCCACTTTCTTTCCTTTCTTGCCCGGCAAGTCCGCCGTTCAAGACCATGACCGGCGATTCCAAAGCGCTTGCGCGCAATTCAAAAGCCCTTCTTCGCGATCAAATGCGCGCCCGCCGCGCCCAATTGCATGATTCCCTGGGGACATCGGCTGCGCTTTCGGTCGCCGCGACGCTGATGACCGCGATTGCTCCCGGTACGATTGTCGCCGGCTATTGGCCGATGGCGTCCGAGCTCGACATTCGCCCGGCGCTGTCGTCGCTGGACCGGCGCGATGTTAAAATCCTTCTTCCCGTTGTTGTGGGTGCAGGCCAACCATTGTTGTTCAGACGTTGGCGGCCCGGCGAACCGCTCGAAAGTGGCCTTCATCACACCATGCAACCCGGCGCCCATGCGCTCGATGGCGCTCCGACCATGGTGCTGGTTCCCTTATTGGCCTTCGATCGCCGGGGATTTCGCCTCGGTTACGGCGGCGGCTATTACGATAGAACCCTGACCGCCTTACGCGCCGGTGGAGAAATCACGGCTTGGGGCGTTGCTTTTTCAGGGCAGGAAGTCGACCGAATTCCTAATGACCCGCACGACGCAAGGCTTGACGGCGTGATCACCGAATTCGGCCGAGTTCAATTTTCAACCGAAACAGGCTAGATAGCCACTCATGAAAATCCTTTATCTCGGCGACATCATGGGCCGGCCGGGCCGCGAAGCCGTCATCGCGGCCGTCCCCGGATTGCGCACGCAATATGACCTCGATTTTGTGATCGCCTGCGGTGAAAACGCTGCCCACGGCTTTGGCATTACCGCGTCGATTTGCCAGCAACTTTATGCATGCGGTGTCGATGTCGTTACGCTTGGCAACCACGCCTGGGACCAGCGCGAAATCCTCGAATACATCAAGACCGAACCGCGCTTGCTGCGGCCCTTGAATTACCCGCCCGATACACCGGGCAAGGGCTACGGGGTGTACATGACGGCAAAACGGGTCCGGGTCCTGGTCGTTCAGGTCATTTGCCGTTTGTTCATGGGCGATAGCGATGATCCGTTTCGCGCACTTGAACAAATCGTCGCCGATCATCCCATGGGCGCCGACAAGCAGGTTGGGGCCATTGTGGTCGATGTTCATGGCGAGGCATCGAGTGAGAAATCGGCACTTGCCAACTTGGTCGATGGAAAGATCTCGCTCGCCGTGGGCAGCCACAGCCATGTTCCGACCGCCGACGCCCGCATTTTACCCGGTGGATCCGGCTATCAAACCGACGCGGGCATGTGCGGGCCTTATGATTCGGTCATCGGTATGCGCAAGGACGTCGCCACCAATAAATTTCGCTCCAAAGTGCCGGGCGAGCGGCTTGAGCCCGCTTCCGGAGCGGCAACCGTGTGCGGCGTGATTGTGGACACCGACGACCGCACCGGACTTGCCAAGGCGATCCACCCGTTGCGGGTTGGCGGCGTTTTGCAGCCGACCTGATTTTTGGCGGCTTGGCGTAATTTGCGCGCCGGATTATTGTCCGCCCGCATCGGTCGAACGGCGCACTTGGGCGCTGCTCGGCCCGATGCCATCCCGGCTTGTTCAAGCCTTTTCAAAGTGTTGTCGGTGGGTGCCGCGGCCCGGTTTGAGGCGCGACTCTAGGCGTTGCCTACAACATTTGGTATAAGGTTAGGGCGATGCCGCTGGATTTTGTGTCACTCACAACCGAATAAAGCGCGAAAAATCAGGAACTTACGCACATGGCCGGCCATTCGCATTTTGCCAACATCATGCACAAAAAAGGCGCGCGGGATGCCAAACGCGCCAAGCTGTTCACCAAACTTGCGCGCGAAATCACCGTCGCCGCGAAGATGGGTCAGCCGGACCCGGACTATAACGCGCGCCTCAAGGCCGCGATTGCCGCCGCCAAGGCGGAGAGCATGCCCAAGGACAACATCGAGCGCGCCATCAAGAAAGCGACCGGCGCGGACCAGGAAAATTACGACGAAGCGCGCTACGAGGGCATCGGCCCCGGCAAGGTCGCGCTGATCGTGGAAGCGTTGACCAACAACCGCAACCGCACGGCATCGGAGTTGCGCACGCTGTTCGACAAATTCGGCGGCGTCATGGGAGAGACCAACAGCGTTGCGTTCAATTTTCAGCGCGTCGGTCAGATCCGCTACAAAGGCGAAGCCGGGTCCGAGGACGACGTCATGGAAGCCGCCATCGAAGCGGGCGCCGATGACGTGGTGTCTTCGTCCGATGGCCACGACATTTATTGTGCCCCGGATTCCTTGCATGCGGTCAGCAAGGCCCTTGAAGCCAAACTCGGCGAACCGGAGAGCGCACGTCTCGATTGGCGTCCGACCATCACCGTCGATGTGGCCTCGGAACAGGCGCGGGAAGTGCTCGACCTGATTTCGGCGCTCGAGGACAACGACGACGTGCAGCGCGTCGCCGCGAATTACGAAATGTCAGACGAGGTCATGACCCAGCTTGCCAGCTAGAACCGCGCGACCACTCGACCGGCCCATCGCTGCGGACGTCGCGCGCCCGCAAGGCGCAGCCGTTCGCATTCTGGGAATCGATCCGGGCTTGCGGCACACAGGCTGGGGCGTCATCGACGCCGAAGGAAATCGTCTAAGGTTCGTTGCCTCCGGTGCGGTGGAACCGGGCGTGCACGGATCGATGTCCGACCGGCTGCACCGCCTATTTGTCGAGGTGCGCGCGATCATCGACAGCTTCAAGCCGCATGAATGCGCCATCGAAGACACCTTCGTGAACAAGAACCCTCAATCGACCCTGAAACTCGGTCACGCGCGCGCCGCAGCGATGCTGGCGCCGGCCGAGCGCGGGCTCGCGGTCTTCGAATACAAGCCGAACTTGGTCAAGAAGTCGGTGGTCGGCGCCGGCCACGCGGAGAAGGACCAAGTCGCGGCGATGGTGCGTATGTTGATGCCCGGCAGCGACGCCGCAACCAAAGACGCCGCCGACGCGTTGGCCGTCGCGATTTGCCATGCGCATCATCGCGCATCGGCCCTACGGCTGGTCGCCGCACGATGACGGGGCGCGCGCGATGATCGGCAAGTTGAAGGGCAGGGTCGACAGCGTGAGTTCCGACGGCGCGATCATCGACGTGGGAGGTGTTGGCTATCAGGTGTTTTGCGGTGCGCGCACGTTGTCGGGATTACCGGCGCCCGGCGGTGCGGTCGAACTCGTGATCGAAACCCACGTTCGCGAAGATCACATCCACCTGTATGGCTTTGCAACGGCGTTCGACCGCGACGTGTTTCGCTTGCTGATGACGGTTCAAGGCGTCGGGGCCAAGGTCGCGCTCGGCATCATGTCGACGTTATCGGGTCAACAAATCGCGCAGGCGGTCGCGGCCGGCGATAGCGCGGCATTCCGCCGCGCCAGCGGGGTGGGTCCCAAACTCGCCCAGCGTTTGGCGACGGAACTCAAAGACAAACTCCCCGCGTTCGGCGGCGGGGCGGTCGTACCGATCTCGGCGGGCAAGAAAAAAGCCAATGGCCAGGCGGCCGACGGCGGCTCTTCGGTCGAGGACGCGGTCTCGGCCCTGGTCAATCTCGGTTACGCGCGCATGGATGCGTTTGCCGCCGTTTCGCGCGCGGCCGCGGCCGATGGCGCCGCGCCGGTTGGGACGCTGATCAAGCTGTCGCTGAAAGAACTCGGAGGCAACCTTGGCTGATCGCGCGGAAGACCGGTTGATCGCGGGCGCGCGTCAGGGTGAGGACGCCGACGCCTCGATGCGTCCGCAGGCGCTCAAGGAATTCATCGGCCAGCGCGCGGTTCGCGAGAACCTGAGCGTGTTCATCGCCGCCGCGCGCGAACGCAAAGAGCCGCTCGATCACGTTTTACTTCATGGCCCGCCAGGGCTCGGCAAGACGACGTTGGCGCACATCGTCGCGCGCGAATTGGGCGTGGGCTTCCGCGCAACCTCGGGGCCGATGATCGCCAAGGCCGGTGACCTTGCGGCGATCCTCACCAACCTCGAAGCACACGATGTGTTGTTCATCGACGAAATCCACCGCCTTAATCCAGCCATAGAGGAAGTGCTTTATCCGGCGATGG
>JAGREB010000292.1 GCA_020446775.1 Paracoccaceae bacterium | reverse complement strand
ATGGGGCCGATCTGAATGGCGGTTTACGTCGAATATCTACACCGTTAATGCGAACATCCAGCGTCTTGTCGAAAACACTTTGGATCCGGCGCATACCGAGTTCGTTCATCCCGTCATGGGTTTTCGAGGGGAAAAAGAAGAATATCGCCTCGACGATCTTGAGTTAGTCGAGACGGCGTGGGGTTGTAGTAGTAAAACGCGATCGGTCGACACGCCTAACGCAGTTGGATCCGTTAAGCGCGAGGTCCAGGGAGGCAGTGCCAAGACCGAGACGAACACCGGGCATTTCGGCCCGAACGCGACGTATACCTGCATTCACTTCAGCCCAAAGGCGTGGTCGCACCAATACGCGTTCGTGACGCCGATCGATCAATACACATCGCGCCGCTTCTTTATCCAAGGCCGGAATTTTGCCCTAGACGCGACGGCCGACGATCGCATGAATACGCGGACGTGGGACATTATTGAGCAAGACCGTGTTGTCATCGAAAAAATATTGCCGGTACTCACTCCGTCACGGGCGTCTGAAGAGGTAATCGTGCCCGCGGATCAGGTCATTATCCGCTACCGCGAATTTCTTGCGGATTGGGCAAGCCGCGGCTGGTTGATCGATTACGACGCCATCATGGCGGCGGGTTCCGGTAAGGCGTTCTCAATTCCGTCGCCGGCGCGCCGCAATTCAAAAGGGTGGGCGCTTGAGACCACTCCGATGGTTGCATCACCCTCGATTGGCGATGTTGCCGCCGAATAGTCGCACGCATTCCTATTTCCGCGCTCCGAATACGTACCAACCGCCAGATCCATGCGCGGGTGCTTCAAGTTCGCCTTTGACAAATCGATTAAAACGTTCTTCGCCAAACGTTGCAAAATTAGGAATTGTCATCTCGAAGCAATTCCGCTTCTCGAATCCCGCTGCCAAGGTTAGGGCAGTCGGATTTTGGGAGCGATAAGCAGTATATGTTGGTTCGTTGTTGTTGATCGTGTCCCAATCCCAGAAAAAATTCATATAAGGATTGAGATCTTTTTGCGGTGGCAATTCCATGTGAACCATGAACCCGCCTGGCGCCAGCAAACGGTGGCACTCTTTTAGAATCGCTTGGGTCACTTTCACGGGTATTTCGTGGAAAAAGAAGCACGACACGATTAAGTCCATCGACCCGTCTGCAAAATCGGTGCTTTCAGCGTTTTGTTGGCTGAAGTGCACGGGGATGCCGTAGCCTTCGGCCTGGGCATGCCCAAATCGCAACAACGGCGCGCCGACATCGATACCGTACGCTTCAGCTTCCGGATAAACATCTTTGTAGGGAAACAGATTTTTTCCTGACGTCGTTGCCATATCGAGAATTCGGCGCGGTTTGAAATCGGGATATTTGCGCGACAAGTACGCTGCGACCGATTCACCGACTCCGCCAAAGCGGCCCTTCTTGTCTCTGCGCCAAACAAGGCCGCCACTGAAGACCCCCGCCCCAAACGCGGCAATCGCGCCTTGTGCGACGTCGTCGGCTGTAAATTCCGTGTGAAAACTTCCCGGAATCAAGTGAACGTCCACTTCAGCTACGTAACGCGGCACTTTCAAATCGGCGTCGAGGCGCAATGACCCGCCCGAAGGATTTTCATGAGCGGCGCGGCGCGAAATGTCGATCATTTCCGGAAGCGCGCGTTCAATCGGTTCCCGCACGCTTTCCCAAACCATTTCTTGCGTGTTGTATCGAATCGAGCTGTAAAATCGCGAGATCGGGTTCTTTTCCATAGCCTTGTCGGCTTCACGCCCATTGACAGGAGCGTGCCCATGCGCCGCGGTGTAGGCAGGTACTTCAAGATCGTCGTACGCCTGATGCATTTGCCCTTGCAAGTCGACAAGAACGAACTTGCGCAAGGCGCTGACAAACTTTTGCCGATTGAATTCGTTCTGAGTCGGCTGAAACACACTGTCGATTAGCGGCAATTGTCCGGTATCGCTGGGGGTCAAAGGGGCTTCGGGCATAGTCACGGTCCTTCGTGAAAACGGGTGTACACTTTACCAATCTAAGTCGCGATCTCAGTCATTGATTCGCATTTCGACCGCATGCTGATAACTCACAATCTTTATTATATTTCAATTAATTAGCGCATCTTTGTGCCGCCAAAAATAAACCAACTGGCGCCATTTCCGTGGGGCGGTGACGGTAATTCACCGCTGGCCCAGCGCGCAAACTTGTCATTCCCGAAGCTGCGCCAATTCGGAACGAGCATGGCGAAGCACGTATCACGATCAAAGCCCGCTTCGGCGCAAAGATTTTTCGGAACCAATGCGCGATACTCGCAGTAATCGCGTTCGTTGTTATTGTAGCCATCCCAATCCAGAACGAAGGCGTAATACGGATCGACGGCATTGTTGGGCGGTAGTTCCATGTGTGCGACCATTCCACCTTTTCGCAGCAATCTGAAATTGTCGCGCAAGACCTTCTTGGTCAGCGACACCGGGATTTCATGGAAAAAGAAGCTTGAAACGATCAAGTCAAAATAATCGTCCGGGAAATTCGTCATTCCGCCATTCTGTTGCGACAAGTGAACGCGCTTTCCGCGCGCCTCCCAAAGTGTGTGGCCAAGACGCAAGCCCGGCGCGCTGACGTCGACCCCATAAACTTCGGCGTCCGGATATACGTCGAGGTACGGCACAACATTGCGTCCTATGCCCGTGCCGAGGTCGAGAATCCGCTTCGGTCTAAAATTCGGATGTTTCAGCGCGAGAAAGTGGGCCACGGTTTCGCCGACGGCGCCTGGATTGTCACGCCTCAGCGGCATGCCACCGTTAAAAATCTTCCCGCCAAAAAATCCCACAACGCCTTGCGACAAGTCGTCCGGTCCATGTTCGGCCATGAATGACCCCGGAACGTGGTGCATTTCCTGTTCCACCATATATTTCGGCATATCGAATTCCGGATCGAGTTCGAGCGTGCCGCCGGCCGGATTGAGGCGCCGGGCAGTCGCGAAGGCGTCTTGAAACGCGTCGTAATTCTCCTCCACGTCATCCATGACCGCCGGCCAAGGCATTTCCTGACCGTGCAGTCTCATCACGGAATACATTCGATAATGCAAATTCCTGGCCATAGCCGATTTGACTTGATTCAAGTCTTTCGGTGCATGTCCTTTTCTAGCTTTGAAAGCTGGCGCTTCCGCGCTCTCAAAGGCATCCTTCATTTCCGCGGCTTTGTCGACAAGCGCATGCTTGCGCAAAGCGCTGACAAATCTTTGACGTGCCGCACGGTTATGAGGTGGATCGAAAAGAGCCTCAATGTCTTGAATCGTGTCGCCTTGTGTCAGCGGTGCTTCCGGCATGAACGTGCCCTCAGATTTCGAGACTTGCATCGATTCTAGATAATATGAATCGAATTTGGTGTTGTCAGTTTTGCGGCCGGGGTATGGTCGTACCTTGACCGGGATCAATTGGATGCCAGGATCCATCCCTTAGGGTCGCTGGCATCGAGCAACGATAAAGGAGGCGTGCATGATATCAACCCGCATGATCGCGATAGCGGTCTTCGGTTTCGCGCAAATTACGTTGCCGGCCCTAGCTCAGAACAGCACGATTCCGGAGGATATGGGCGCGCCAATTGTGCAGGGCATGTGCGGCGGATGCCACAGCCTGTCAGGCGAGATCGCCGGAATGGAAGGTCCGCCACTCAAAGGTATCGTCGGAAGAAGATCCGCGGCAATCGAGGGATTCGATTATTCCGACGCGCTACGCAAACTTGGAATTGTATGGACCCCTGACAACCTCAAGGCATTCTTGACTAATCCGACGAAGTTTGCGCCCGGAACAAAGAAGATCATTGCGCTCAAGAATGAAGACCGCCTTGATGAGGTCATTGCTTATCTCGCCCGGATCCAAAGCACACATTAATCCGCCAATGCATTCAGTCGCGTGGTTTGTGCATCGCGCTAGGTGCTCATACTCCGGTCTCGGAGATTAACCCGCTTGTCTACGCGCGCACATGCGGGCAAGGGTGAGAGTCACGGTTTATCGATTCAGGCTTAGCCTATGTCCAAGCAAAAAATCTGGCGCCATTATTGCGAAGGGCGTTTCGGCCAGATTCATGTAAGGAGCGCTCAACCAGCTTCAGGGCCAGGCTTGCGAACTCCGGTTGTCTGCTTTCATCAGAGTCCAATGTCGGGCGCTCAATTCCGGCTGTTCCAAATTGCACTTTCTGAAGATCGACTCGTCACTTGCCCCGACACTCCGGGTTTCGGCGGTTCGGATGGTCCGGGATCGCCCGTGAAAATCCCCGACTACGCCGGTGCCATGGCAGACCTGTTGGACGGCTTGGGATATGGCCAAAGCGGCAGTGGGCCAATCGATATCGTCGGGTGTCACACTGGAACTCTGATCGGAACTGAACTTGCGGTCGCGCGCCCAGATCTTGTCCGCAAGCTTGCTTTGCCGAGCCTTGCCCTGTTAACCGCGGAGGAAAGAGCAAAGCTCAAGACGCAGTTCGGCGGTCCGCAACCGATCCTGACCGACGCGGATTTGATCCCGAGAATCTGGCGTCAAACTGTAATGACGGAGTCAGATGGCGTGACACCAGAGCGCCGGCTGGAAATGTTTACGGAGCGATTGCGGTCCGGAACGAAATCGTGGTTTGGGCCGGAGGCGTCGTTGAATTACGACTGCGAAAGCCGCTTGCGCTTGGTGCAGCAGCCAGTTTTGCTACTCGTTCTGGACGAAATGCTTGGGCCAAATACGCGCCGCGCTGCCGATGTTGTTGCCCATCCAACGCTAGTCGATGTCAGCGACCGGGCCGGACATAGCGCGTGGGATGTCGCACCGGAATTGTTGGCGAGCGAAATTCGCAGCTTTTTCGACGCGCCTTGACCAGCGGGACTCGCGTATGGGTTGGTTTGGTTTCGTCGCGCGAAATTTCCGTTTCCTAAGTTTTGGTTTCGGCCTCAATGCGTTTATCGCTGTCGGGCAAACGTTTTTCATTTCGCTCTTCAATCAAGACTTTCAAGCCGCGCTTGATCTCAACAACGGTCAAATCGCGACAACTTACGGCGCCGCAATGTTGGCCGGTTCATTTCTCGTGATGCGCACGGGGTGGATTTACGATCATATCGATCTGCGTATTTGTTGTGCCGCACTGTTGACCCTTACCTCTCTATCCGCCGCATCGCTCGCTTCCACGACAAATTTAACGCTGTTGTTTTTCGGTTTATTTGGAATGCGCTATTTTGGTGGCACAATGTTGGGCCTTGGCGCGCAGGCAGCGATGGCGCGCTATTTCGACGATGATCGCGGCCGTGCATCCGCTATCGCCAATGCCGGGTACACGTGCGGTTTTGCGATCTTTCCGCTGCTAGGCGCCCAATTGATGTCAGTTTTCGGTTGGCGCGGTGCTTGGTGGGTCATCTGCGCGGGATTGTTGGCAGTTATCCCAATTGTGCAAATTCAGCTTAAAGGGCAACGACAGCGCCATTTGCGTTACCTTGAGAAGATCTCAAACGCAGCGGTGCAACAAAGTGGTTCGGCGGCCACGCATTCGTCGGTCAAGGATATGCTACGCGACCGGCGGTTTTATTTGCTGGCGCCGGGAATGTTGGCCGTGCCCGGGATTCTATTTACCTTTCAATTCCATCAACTTTCACTGGTCGCGGAAAAGGGCTGGAGCCTCGACATTTTCGCAGCTGGTTACGTGCTGTTCGCGATCGCATCACTGACTTCAAATATCATAGTCGGCGAAGTGATTGATCGGTATGGCGCGCGGCGCATGCTTCCATTCTATCTATTACCGATGATTCCGGCTTTGTTCGCTGTTGGGATTTTGGATCACCCGATTGCCGTACCCATTTACATGGTCGGTACAGGGTTAACATTTGGAATTTCACTTGTCGCAAATATCACTCTTTGGGCCGAAATTTACGGCAGCCGTCATATTGGTGCGATCCGGGGATTCGTCGCTTCCATTAATACTTTCCTCGCCTCGATGACTATGGCGCTCGCCGGCTGGCTTCTTGATTGGGGTGTGCCGGTATCGGCACAGGCACTGGTTGCGGGAATGATCTTAATTGTAGCCGCGATCATGCTGACATTTGTCGCTCGCGTATTGCCGATTAAGACTCGTTCAAACCGCTGAATTAGGGGCTG
>JAGREB010000291.1 GCA_020446775.1 Paracoccaceae bacterium | reverse complement strand
AAAGAAATGACGATTACTCGAGCCAAATTGTTTTCCGTGCGCCTGTTGGGTTCGGCCATTATCCCGGCAATAGTCCTGGGCGTTGTCTTGGCGGCGTGTTCTCCCGCCGAGCCGACCATTGAAGGCGGCCCCCCGACCATGCGCCGTCTGTCCAACGAGCAATACCGCAACATCATTGCCGACGTCTTTGGGCCGCAAATCGACGTGGCCGGAAAGGGCGATTCCCTGCTTCGGAGCGACGGCATGATCGCGATCGGCGCAAGCACCGCGCGAATGACGCCGGCCGGGTTCGAGAAGTTCTACAAACTTGCGCGGGTCATCGCTGCCCAGGTGGTCAATCCGCAAAATCGCGCGAGTGAATTTCCGTGCGCTCCGGCGTCCGCGACGGCGGCGGACGATACCTGCGCCCGTGAATTCTATGCCAAGGTGGGCCGGCTTCTGTATCGGCGGCCACTGACCGATATCGAACTCGGCGAAGCGGTGCGCGCGGCGTCCGACGGCGCGAAAACCAAGAACGACTTCTATGCCGGCGTTGGTTCGGGCCTGGTGGGTTTGCTGACCGCGCCGCAGTTCCTTTTCATCACCGATGAAACGGAACCCGATCCCGACCACCCCGGCCAGGAACGCCTTACGGCGTATGCGAAGGCCGCGCGCTTGAGCTTCTTCCTTTGGAATACGACGCCGACGGACGACCTTTTGAATGCGGCCGAGCGCGGCGATTTGCACAACGCGGCGGGTTTGGAAGCGCAAGTCAACCGCATGATGACCTCGTCGCGTCTCGATTCCGGCGTCCGCGCGTTCTTCGAAGACTTCTTGCGTTTCGAGGAATTCGACACACTTGAAAAGGACAGCAAAATCTATCCCGCGTTCACGCTCAAGGTCATCGAGGACTCGCGGGAGCAGGTTCTGCGCACTGCCGTCGATCATTTGATCGCGCGCGAAGGCGATTACCGCGACTTATTCACCACGCGCAAGACGTTCATGACCGGGCCGTTGGCGCGGATCTATCGTGTTCCGATCTCGCGTCCCGAAAATAACGCTTGGGAGCCGTACGAATTTCCCGACAACGATCTCCGGGCCGGTCTCGTATCTCAGATCGGCTTCGCCGCGGTTGCCTCTCACCCGGGACGCAGTTCGCCGACGCGCCGGGGCCGGGCGATCCGCGAAGCGTTGCTCTGCCAAAAGGTCCCCGATCCGCCGGGAAACGTCGATTTCTCGAAGTTCGAGGAAGTGGATTCTACGGATAAGACGTTGCGCGAGCGCTTGACCGCACATCGTACCGAACCGGCTTGCGCCGGATGCCACCAGTTAACCGACCCCATCGGTCTCGGTCTTGAAAATCTCGATGGTGCCGGCCAACTGCGTACGACGGAGAACGGATTGCCGATCGATGCCTCGGGCGACTTGGACGGTATTCCCTTTGCCGACGCCGCCGGCTTGGGACAAGCCATTCGCGACAATCCCGCCACGCCCGCCTGCATCGTCGAGCGGCTGGTTTCCTATGCGCTTGCCCGCACGCCCGTCGGGAACGACATGCCATATATCACCTACCTGCAAGACGCATTTGCCGGCGACGGCTATCATTTTGCACCGCTGATGAAGCGCATCGCGTTGTCACGCGCCTTTACGGCTGTCGCTCTGCCGAACACTGACCAAGCGAACCCGGAGACCAAGTCATGAGTGTCCTCCTGCCGCGTAAAGTTCCGCGCCGCGCCGCCCTCCGCGGCATGTTGAACGGCGCCGCCGTAACTTTGGCGCTCCCGTTCCTCGATCGCTACCTGAATTCAAACGGTACCGCACTGGCCGCGACCGGCGCCTCGTTGCCCGTCAGGTTCGGCACGTGGTACTGGGGCATGGGGCATACGCCCGGACATGCGATCGGTGAGAAGCGCATGTCGGGTGCGGGGATCGAATTTCTGACCGAGACCGCATCGCTGAAGCGGTTTGAGAGCAAGCTGAACTTCTTCGCGGGCTTCGGGATGCCGCTCGACGGACGGTCGAACTATACGCACTTCACCGGTTGGGTCGGATCGCGCACCGGTTCCATTCCTCAGAAGCAAGGCGACATTCCAGACACGACCCTCGATCTGATTATCGCCGACGAGATCGGGAACAACTCGCGCTTCAAGACAATCGATGCGTCGAGCACCGGAATGCCGCGTGAAAACTACAGCGCGCGGAGCGCCGAAAGCCGCGCCGAAGCCGAAATCTCGCCCGTCGCGCTTTATACGCGCCTGTTCGGGCCCGAATTCGTAGACCCCAACTCGGCAACCTTCACGCCGGACCCGAATATCATGCTGGAAAAGAGCGTGCTTTCGGGATTTGGCGACGTCAGCAAATCCTACATCGCGGAATTGGGAGCGGCGGACCGCGAGCGCATGGACGAATACTTTACGTCGATCCGGCAGCTTGAAAATCAAATGGCGACGCAGCTCCAGAAACCTGAACCGAATGCCGCCTGTGTCAGGCCCGATGCCCCGAAGGAAGTGCCGGCGGAACGTGTCGCGGCGTCTCGCGAAATGCCAAACATCATCGAGACTCACGCGATCATGGCCAAGCTCTTGGCCATGGCGGTGGCTTGCGACCAGACCCGGGTTTTCAACATGTCCTTCACCGACGCGAATGGAAACGTGCGGAGACCGGGCGAGTCCTCGACGCACCACCTGCTCACCCATGCGGAACTGGTGGACCCTGCGCTCGGGTATCAGCCGGAAACATTCTGGTTCAATACGCGCTGCAGCGAGGGCTTTTCTGCATTCTTAGACGCCTTCGACGGCATCAAGGAAGGCGATGGCACGTTGCTCGACAACTGCCTGATTTTTGCAAACAGCGAAACCGCCTACGCCAAGCTGCATACGGTCGACGGCATTCCGGTCTTCTTTGCCGGTAAAGCCGGCGGCCGCATCAAGACCGGGATGCAATTTGTCGGCGGCGGCGATCCGATCACCCGCGTCGGTTTGACCGCCATGAATATCATGGGTGTATCGGCTCAATCCTGGGGCACGAAGTCCATGCGGACATCGAAACCCCTCGCGGAATTGATGGCCTGATGCGGCGTCTGCTGCCGACGCTCGCCGTC
>JAGREB010000290.1 GCA_020446775.1 Paracoccaceae bacterium | reverse complement strand
CGATTTGAACATTCCCGAGCTTCAAAAAAAGGCGTTCCCCAACCTGGTTCCGGTCAAGCTGGACATGCCGCCGGAGCAGGCGTTCGAAAAAGCGCTCGAGACCGTCAAGGCGATGAAGTGGACGCTGGTCGCCGCCGTGCCGGAAGAAGGCCGCATCGAGGCGTTCGATAAAACTGCGTGGTTCGGATTCATCGACGACGTGGTTATCCGCGTCGCCGCCAACGACTCAGGCGGTAGCACCGTCGATGTGCGTTCGAAATCGCGCATCGGCTTCGGCGATGCCGGCAAGAACGGCAAGCGGGTCACCGCCTACGTCAACAAACTCACCGGCGCAGGCAGGCACATGTAGCGCGTCGCTAGCGACTATTTTTTGCCCAACGCCGCGTAAACGCCTTCGCGCAGGGTGAATTCCAATTCGTCGGCATTGGGGCCGAGGTATTGGCTCATGGCGACGGCGGTTATGTCTTCGGCCGGGTCGAGGAAATAGGTGGTGTTGGCGAGGCCGCCCCATGTCAGGTCGCCGTCGCTGCCGGGCATGGTGTGCACGGTGTCGGGCAAGCGTACACCGATGGCGAGCCCCCAGCCGTACCCGCGGAAGAAGGCGTCCTGTTCGTAACGGTACCAATTGACCTCGCCGCCTTGCGCCGGGGTCAGCGCATTGGTGCCCATGGCCGCGATGGTCGCAGGCTTCAGAATCTCCACTCCGTCCAACGCACCGCCGTTCAGCAGCATTTGACAGAAGCGCAAGTAATCTTCGACGGTGGAAATCAAACCGCCGCCGGCCGAAAACATGTGGCTCGGCTTGGTGTAGGTGCTCGACGGTATCGCGTCGCGGCGCATCAGGCCGCTGCCGTCCTTGGCGGGCGTATAGACTTCGGCCAGGCGGTTTTCCTCACCCGGCTTGGTCCAGAAATCCGTATCGGTCATGCCGATCTTCGCCGTCAGGCGCGCACGCAGGAATTCGTCGAACGGCTGGCCCGAGACCACTTCGGCGATTCGTCCCAAAACGTCGGAATGGAAGCCGTAGACCCACTTGGCGCCCGGTTGATACATCAGCGGATATTTCGAAAGCTTGGTGATCGTCTCGGCCAGGTTGCTATCGAGCGCGAGGATGTCGCGCTGTGACATGCCGAGGCTTTTCGGCCAGTCGGCGGCATAGCCGAGGCCCGAGGTGTAGTTGAAAAGTTCGCGCACCGTCATCGGCGTACGCTGCGGCTCGGTTTCCGTAACCACGCCGCGGGCCATTGTTTTGATGACCTGCATTTTCCCGATCTCTGGCAGGTACTTTGCCACCGGGTCATCAAGGCCGAGCTTGCCTTCGTCGGCCAGGGTCAGGATCGCCGCCGCCGTCACCGCGCGGCTTTGCGAATAAAGCCGGAACTGGCTGTCGGTTTCCATCGGCAGGCCGCGGGCAACATCCCGCATTCCATATGCCTTGAGCGCAACCAGTTTGCCCTTGCGCATCACGCCATACACCACGCCGGCCCGCTTGCCGTCGTCCACCAACGCCTTCATGTCGGCGTCGAGCTTGTCCATGGCGGCTTGATTCAAGCCGACCGCTGAAGGCTTGGCGCGCGGCAGGTCTGCGGCGTTGGCCGCCCATGCGGTCCCAATCACCGCAAACACCAACACGGCGCGTTTGATCTGCGCGAAAGAAGTCATAGTTGCCTCCCCGAAAATCCTAGCCGCCCGATTTGTTCCGCTCGGCCTGTTGCAGCAGAAGATAATAGACGCGGTCGGCAAGGGCTTTGCGCGCCTCGGCGCGTTCCGCGAGTGCGGCGTCATCGAAGGCGAAGTTCTCGATCTCGTCTTTGAGAATGACACCTTTGGCCGATGCAACGCGTTCGACGGTGTCGAGCCTGTCGCGCATCACCATCATTTCGGTGGTCAGCGCGGTGATCATCGATAGGAACATGTCTCCGGTGCCGTCGTCGAACAGGTATGGGCGTTTGCCCTTGGCGACCCGGGTCAGTTTCTTAGGCGGCGCTTTGCTCACGTTTCGATCCGTCCCGGTTATTTGAGCCCGACCTGCACGCCCCAGCCGAAGGCCGGCGGTGTTTTGCCGCCATGGGTACGTGCCGCCGTGGAAACCTTGGTGTTCCTGAAACCGCCCGGATCGTGCCGCTCGGCGAGATCGAGAAAGCATTTGTCGTCCGCGAAGCCCGCGTCCAACATTGCCTTCTTCAGATCGATGGTGCGGAACGTGCTCCAGAATGGCTCGTTGTTGAACTTGGTCTCGTTGCCGAACAGAAACTGGGTATAGACGTCCACATCGACGAACTGCGGCAGGTCGGCGTGGACCATGACGCCGCCCGGTTTCAGCACGCGATAGCTTTCCTTGATGATGTTGTGCCAGGCGTGGGTCGAGGTCTCGTGCGCGAGAATGGTCGACACAACCAGGTCGAAGGTGTTGTCCGCGAAATTAGTGCATTCCGCGTTCTGCTGGCTGAAGTGGACGGCTTGGCCCTTCGACTCGGCGCGCGCATGGCCATAACGCAGGCATGGCGCCGCGACGTCGATGGCGTGGATTTCGGCGTCCGGGAAAGTTTCGGCATACCGCACCGTGCTCATGCCGACGGTGCACCCCATGTCAAGAATCTTGGCGGGCTTGAAGGTCGGGAAATTCTGTTGCAGGTAACGGATCACCGACAACCCAAGCTCGCCCTCGGCGGCCTGCTGATACATCGAGATGCCGCGGTCGTAGATCGCGCCGGCGGCGACGCTATCGGCCAAATCGCCCTCATTGCCGTAACCGCCCGGCATGCAATGAATGTCGATGTTGGCGACGTAGCGCGGGATTTCAAACGTCGGGTCCAGCTTCAAGCTGCCCAGGTTGCGCTCGCAATCCTTGGCGCGCTGATTCAATTCGGGCAGTTGCCGTTCGACATTCTCGACAACGGTGTTCCACATCACTTCCTGCACGCTGCGTTGAAGCGACAGGTGAAATTTCGTGTAGGTCTTGCCCTCCATCACCTTGCGGACTTCGGCGCGGTCCTCGAGTTTGCGCTTTTGAGCCTTCTCGAATTCCGGCGCGACGACGTTTCCGAAATAGGCGCGCGTGCCCTTGGACACTTGACCATAAAGATGGAACCGCATCGCGCGCACCGCGTGCTCGCGCGCAATCTCGTCATGTGTCAGGTGCGGCGTCATGCCGTGTTGGAACGGTTGGTTGGACATTGCGGGCTCCTTCACATCCTAAGGGGGTGTTTTGACCATAACACATCGATTGGCCCGATCAGATCAACCACTGAACGATGATCGAACCGCGGCCCGGCTCAAATGTGAACGCTCGCCGCGATGGGTCCGGGCCGCTAGGTTGGGGTATCCGACCGGAGGGCATGATGAAGCGGGCATTTGGCGATATCGCCGAGGGGCAGGTCCACTACTGGCATGGTGGTTGCAGCCACGGGGGTGAAGCGGCCGGCGCGGCCACACCGCTGCTGTACCTGCATCCTGGGCCGGGAACGGCCCGCCATCAGGTGCCGTTGGCGGACGCGTTCGCCAAAACACGCCGCGTCATCGTGCCCGATATTCCCGGCATGGGCGATTCGGTGCCGCCACCCGAACATCTCGGGCAACCCGATCTCGACTGGTTCGCCGACGCGTTGGTGCGGTTTGCCGACAATCTAGGCCTCAAAACGTTCGATTTATTTGGATCGTCGCTCGGCGGGCGCATGTGCGTCGCCATCGCGCTCAAGCACCCCGATCGCGTCAAACACCTGGTTCTCAACCGCGTACGGGTCATGGAGGGCGAAAACCTTGCCGCCATGAAAAAGCAACACGGCCCCGAAGTGCAACCCGATCAAGACGGCACTTACGTCTGGTTCGTGTGGAACCGGATGCGCAACCTCTACACTTATTTTCCCTGGTTCAAATACAAGGCGGCCAACATGCGCAAAGCCGATCTGCCGCCGGCCGAGTTGATGCATATGTCGTTCGTGGAACACATCAAGATGTGTGCGACATCGCACAAGGCGTTCACGGCCTACTACGACTATCCGATCACGGAGAAGATGGGCCAACTCAAGGTCAAGACCATGTGCCGCCCCGATACGGTGGCGATGATTCCCGGCGCAGTGGCGTGGACGCCGGTCTACGACGGCGACCTGATGCAAGGCACGCCCGAGCAACTGGCGGGCTTGGCCGCGCAGATCAGCGCATTTCTCGATAGTTGAGGCGGCTTAAGCCGCGCGTTTTTCGTTCCAGGCGTCGAGACCGGACGAAATCTTCGCCGCAGTCTCTTTCATCGGTTGCGCGAACGAATCAACCGCCTGCTTGGTCGACATCGCGCTCGGATAAAACGACATGCTCATCACCGCGAAGACGCCGTCCTTGGTGAAGATCGGGACTGCCAGTGAACACTGGTTATGTCCCGGGACCTTGATGCAGATGTGCCCGTCGGCGGCGATCCGCTCCAGGTTGCGGGTGTAATTCGGTCGCGTGACGCCGGCACGAACGAACGTTTGGGGTTCCGCCGCCACGACATAATTGATCAATTGTTCGCGCATGTCGGGCGTGCAACAGGCGAGGTACATTTGACCCGCCGCGGTGTGCAGCAGCGGAATCTTGAAGCCGCCGCGATGACGAAACATCGAAAACGGACTCATCGAGTGAGTTGAATCGCGTACCAGCATCGCGGTGCCGATGTTGGTGATGATCGCCACCGGCCACAAAATTCTTTTGCACAAGTCGATCATCAGGGGCCGCGCCACGTTGGGCAGCCATTCCTCTTCGTCGAAACCGTGGCTCAGGGTTCGTACCTGCGAAGTCAGGCGGAATTTTTTATCGGAATCGTCACGGAAGATGTAGCCGAGCCGTTCCAGCGTGCGCAGCAGACGGAACGATGTCGGCCTCGGCAGTTCGACCAGCTCGGCGGTCTCGGTGACGGTCAGCCCGTTGTGATGATTCAAGACGCGCAAGATATCCAAGCCGCGCTCCAGCGAGCGCACGGAAAAAGAGTCGGTTTTTCGTGTCGACATGGCCCAGGTCCCCGGTGGCTCGCCGTCAGAACGCGTATCGCGAGCACGATTGCTATGTGAGCACAGTGTACGGCCATGCGTTCAGCGTGTGAACACAGGAGTTTACCAAAAAATGATGTTATTTTTTCTCATAATTTCAAAGCAGTAGCCCGTCATCGCACGAATAAAATGACCGGCACTGCGACCCAGGCCGTGCTCCAATTGCGACTCGGTCTGAATTTCTGCGGGGCCGGGGCGAAACGCGGGCAGCGCGCCAACCGTAACGCCGGTGCCTACGCTTTCATCGATTTGGTTGAGGCCGTGATTTGGCCGAGCGCGTGAATTGGCTGAGGCCGTGCGCGCAGCCTTGCCCAATAAAAGGTTCATCGAAGTGATCGAACCGCATCGCGTGCATTCGTCTTGCGGTGCTGGACCCTATCGGCTGTATGCTTCATAAGACAACCGCCGCCGCGGGGGATGCGGTCGTGGTCCGCCGAGGGCCATGCCGCAGTGGTGGTGTTTTCGCCGGGGAGGAATACCAAACATGTCGACGCCCGATTTAGAGGCCGGAACACCGAAATCCGGGAAACCGGTCGACCCGCATGCAGCGATTTCTGGAATTTCCTGGGTGTGTACGGCGGTGACATTGGCCGCGTACTTCCTGCTCATGCTGACGGTGGCGTTCGCGCCCGACGCAATAACGCGGCCGATTGTCGAAGGCGGCGTGACCAGCGTGGCTCTGGTTGCCGGGGTCGCGGCCCTCGTGATTCTGGTCGGTGTATCGACTTATTTCACGCTGACCCAGAACCGCCGGGAGCCTCACCAATGAACGTCACCGCGGTCGTCATTTTCATCATCTTCGTCGCCATAACCCTGCTGATTACGCGTTGGGCGGCGGGGCGCGCCAAATCGCGCAGCCAGTTTTATGCCGCCGAGGGTTCGTTCACCGGCCTCCAGAATGGCATTGCCTTCACCGGCGAATTTTTGTCGGCGGCGACGTTTCTCGGCATTACCGGGCTTTACTTCACCTCCGGCTACGACGGATTGATCTATGCCATCGGCGCCATCATGGGGTGGCCGGTGCTGTTGTTCCTGCTGTCGGACCGCTTGCGCCAACTCGGCCGCTTCACGCTGACCGATGTCCTGGCGTTCCGCCTGCACCATCCGTCGGTCCGTGTGTTCTCGGCCGTGGCGACGGTCGTCGTGCTGCTGCTTTACATGGTCGCGCAAATGGTCGGTGCAGGAGCGCTGGTCGATCTATTGTTCGGTGTCGATTTTGTCTGGGCCGTATCCGTGATCGGCGTATTGATGATGATTTATGTCATCTTCGGCGGGATGGTGGCGACGACATGGATTCAGATCGCCAAGGCAGGTTTTCTGATTCTGTTCGGCATCATTTTGACCATTGGTGTGCTGGCGCAGTTCGGGTTCGATTTCGGCGCCTTGATGGCGACGGCAGCATCCAAGCATCCATTGGGCACCCGGATCATGGGGCCGGTGTCCACCACCACACCCGGCGCGGCGATTTCCATGATGCTGACGCAAGCCGTTGGGCTTGCCGGATTGCCGCATTTGGTGATGCGGTTTTTCACCGTGCCGAACGTGGTCGAAGCACGGCGCTCGGCAAATTTCGCGACCGCTTTTATCGGCGGGTTCTACATTCTCATGATCGTCATCGGCTACGGCACGATCGCGATCTTGGGCGGCCACCCCGAATATGAAGTTGGGCCGGCGATGCTGCGCAGCGGCAACAACATGGCCGCGTTATATCTCGCCCAGGCGATCGGCGGCGACGTGTTCCTCGGCGTCTGCGCGGCGGCGGTCTTCGCGACCATCCTTGCCGTGGTCGCAGGGCTGACGCTGGCGGTGGCTGCGGCGATTTCGCACGACCTGTTCGGCAACGTTCTTCGTAAGGGGCAGTCGACCGAATCGCAGGAAATTTTCGTTTCGCGGGTTGCCGCTGCGGCGTTCGGTGTCGTCAGTATCGCCCTGAGTGTGGTGTTCCGAAACGAGAACATCACGTTCTTGGTGGTGACGGCCCTTTCGGTCGCGGCGAGTTCGACGTTCCCGGTCTTGTTCGCGGCGTGCTTCTGGAAACCGCTGACGGCACGCGGCGCGGTGACCGGCGGCACGGTCGGGCTGATCCTGTCGGTGGCCGGCATCATCCTGGGTCCGACGGTATGGGTCGCAGTGTTCGGATATGCCGAACCGGTTTTCCCCTACCAGTATCCGACGATTGCGACCTTGCCGATCGCCATTGTGGTCATGGTGGCCGTTTCGCTGCTTGATGCCAAACGGTCGGGCGCCGCGCCATTGCCAGTCAACGCGGGCGGCTAAGAACGGCGCGCGAAGGATTTATTCGCCAAGGTCGCGCGCGATCCGGAAGCCGAAGACCTGGCTCGTCAACGTCGACGGGTCGCGGCCGCGGAAGGTTGGAATTTGGCGGTCGATGGTCGATCCCCAGCTTCCACCTTTAGACGTGCGGCGGTCGCAACCGTTAGGCCCGGTGTACGCTGAACCGTCCGTCGGCGTGTTGTCGGGGTAGGGCATCACGTAGCAGTCCTCGACCCATTCCCAAATGCTGCCGATCATGTCGTAGACGCCGAACGGGTTTGGCGCGAGCGCCCCGGCCGGCGCGATGTACGGATAGCCGTCGTCGCAATTGGCCGGCGGAAACGGGCGCGGTGTCATCGGCGGCGGCACGTTTTTCACCTGAAGGTCGGCGACGTTGGCTTCCTTGCAAGCGCCATCGGGGTCGTTGCCCCAGGTGTAAAGGGTCGGTGGCCGGCCGGCGCGGGCGACATATTCCCATTCGGATTCGGACAGCAGACGATAGGACTTTCCGGTCTTTTGATTGAGCCAGGCAATATACGCCTTGGCGTCGTCCCAGCTCAGGCAAGCGCC
Organism: Paracoccaceae bacterium; assembly: GCA_020446775.1. Taxonomy (GTDB): domain Bacteria; phylum Pseudomonadota; class Alphaproteobacteria; order Rhodospirillales; family Rhodospirillaceae; genus VGEM01. Next base: position 155 of record JAGREB010000290.1, on the reverse strand, counting down.
CGGTTCGTTGTCGGCGGCCGGCCGGCCATAACCGGGATTGCGCCAACCGGTGTTGGGTGTCTTGAAGGCCGTGGTGCCGTCCCAAATGTTGCAGACATCGTTCGCTTTATATCCGGTCGCGTCGGCAAATTCCCTGAACTGTCCTGTTGTGACCT
>JAGREB010000289.1 GCA_020446775.1 Paracoccaceae bacterium | reverse complement strand
CGTAGTACCCCGGCTTGCCGACATGTGCGGCGTCGAGCAGGCTGGTCAGCGTGGCCCGGTCGGGCTGATGGGCGCAGCCGTCGAACTTGCCGCGCAACGCGTACCGAACATAACTGATACGCGCGGCTTGCCGTCCGGCAATCGCCGATTTGAGCCAATAATCCTCCAACACGCAAATGTCGGTTGGCGCAAACGGGCGCTTGTTGTTGATGAAGGCGCCGAACACGAATTGCGCCTGGCGATAACCCATGTCGGCCGCGTTGCGCACTTCCTTGACGGCTTCTTCGTTCTGCTTGTTGTAGAACAGCAGCCGCCCGAGGAGATAGTGCAGACGGCTGTTGTCGGGTTCACGCACAATGTCGGCGCGGCAGGCCGCGATCGCCGCATCGAATTGCAAATCGGACGTTTCGACAGCCGGCGCGACGCGGTCCGGGTCTTCGGGATGCGAGGCAAGCCGGTCGCATTCGGTCACGGTTTGCGCGCCCGCAACGGGCGTCAACGCAACCGCAACGGCGGCCAAAGCAATTCCAAACAAAACGCGCATTCGATTCTCCGTCATGTGACCCGCTTTCCTAGTGCTTGGCTTTATAGGCCGCGAATTCCTCGGTGACCATGGACACCAGCATCCGTTGGTAATAGCCGCTGGCTTGGTCCTTGGCGCCAGCCAAATAAACGTCCATGTCGGCGGTGGATGCCTGCTGTTTGCATCCCTTGAACATGTCGCGCACGACGTGATGGGGATAACTGACACGCGAGGCCATGCGGCCTTGCTGGGCGGACTTGAACCAAAGATCCTCGACGCGGCAGGGATCCTTGGCCACACCGCCGTAGCCATTGTCGATGATATAACCAAGCACGAATTGCGCCTGCTGATATCCAGCCTCGGCGGCGTATTCCAAATGCGGCATCGCGGCGTCGAATTTTCCGTCATAAAAGTAGGCGCGGCCCAACTGATATTGCAGGCGCGGATTGGTCATGTCGGCGAGGATCGCGACCCCGCATGCCTTTTGCGCCGCTTCAAAATCCATATCCTTTTCGCTCACACCCGGCGCGATGCGGTCGGGATCGGACCCATGCGCGGCAAGTTTGTCGCATTCGGTGATCTCATCGGCAGCCAAGACCGGCGCGGCGGACAGAACCAACGCGGCCGCAAACAACGATAATCGAATCATGCATCCCTCCCCAGGATTGAAGATACGAAGAATTGATTATGTGGCATCGCGGGAGCGCGCCGCCAATTCAGCCGTCAGATCGTCGACCAGCAAGCCGCCAAGGTAGCCCGCCTTATCCCGCGCGTCGGCAAGGAACGATTTCATCTCGGCGTCATCGGCCCGATCCGGCAAGGCGTCGAACACGCCGCGCAACGCGGCGCGAACGTAACTGATTTGCGCATTGAAATGGCCGAGTTCGGCCGCCGCGCGCCAGTGCCGTTCGATCCGCGCGGCATCGAAGGCAACGCCCGCGTACCGCCGCGTGACGATCAGGCCGATGATGAAATGGGCCTGACGATAACCTTGCGCGGCGGCCTGCTCGAAACTGCGCAACGCCTCTTCGGACTGGCCGGAATAGAACAGGCAGCGTCCGAGTTGATAGGCAAGACGCGCGACATCCGGGTATTCGGTGACCGCGGCGCGGCAGGCCGCAATCGCTTTGGGTAAGTCGACGTCCTCGCGCTCGACGCCCGGGGCGATACGGTCTGGGTCGGGCGGGTTGGCGGCAAGCCGGTCGCAATCGGTTAGGCCGGGTACGGGGCGCATCGGGTATTCCTGCAAGATACGGTCGCGTTTTTAGGCCATCGAGGTTTGGCGGCCCGATCCGTCATGCTATACGGACGCAGCGCCACCGCGCAACGCCACTGCTTGGCGCGATTTCAAGAGGGTTGGGGAAATGGACATCAGTTTCGACACCGTCATGCTGATCCTGCATATTTTGTTTTTCTGCTACTGGCTCGGAACCGACGTGGGCGTGTTCTATTCAGCTTCGCAGATGTTGCGCGCCGACATCTCGACCGAATCGCGCTTGGTGTGCGCGAAGATCATGACGTTCCTCGATCAAGCCCCCCGCGTCAGCATGGCCGGCATTTTCACCGTCGGCGCGACCCTGGGCATCATGCGCGGCTACATCGACGTGCCGAAATACTGGCTGATTCCGATCTGGGTTGTGGGCGTCTTGTGGGTCTGTTCGGTCCTGTTCCTGTACATCAACGAGCATCACCCCGAGAAGATCAAGACGGTCAAAGCGATCGACTTCAATTTCCGCCTTACGATGATCGCCTTGTTGACGGTACTCAGCATTGCGTCGCTCCTTGGCGCAGGCGTGACCGAGAAGAATTGGCTGGCGCTGAAGGTCTTGGTATTCGCGGGAACGATGGCGTGCGGTGTTGGCGTACGCGTGGCGATGAAAGACTTTGGCGCCAACTACGGCCCGATGCTGAAAGGGACCGCGACACCCGAGCAGGTGGCGCGCGCCCAGGCGATCATGGTCAATGCCAAGTACTTCGTCGTTTCCATCTGGGGATTGTTGGTGGTCGCCGCCGCGCTGGGGGCATGGAAGCCGTTCTAAACTAAACGGCGTTCTGCTTGGCGCGCGCAAGAAAACCGCACAGCGCCATCGACACCATTGCCGCCGTCATCGCCAGCACGATCGAATAGGCGCCGCCGGTGTAAATTAGACCGGCGACGATGGTAAACACTGCCGCGACCGCCATTGCCAGCGCGCCGCACAAACCCGAGGCCGTGCCGGCCATGCCGGGCTGGGTCGCGATGGCGTTCGAAAGTGCGAGCGGCGAGATCACGCCAAGGCATCCCGACAGCACCACGAACGGCGCGACGATGGTCACCGGCGTCGCACCCGCCAGCGCAATGAGCCCGGGATGGGTCAGCCCGATCGCGGTGCACAGCGCCAGGAACACATTGAATATCCGCGTCCGGCCGAAGCGTTGAACCAAACGCGCACCGCCTGTGGCCCCGAGCAAAAACGCGAAAGCCATATACGTCCAGTTGACGCCGAACGCGGCCCCGGTAATTCCGAACTCTTTCTCGAAATAAGCCGGACCAACGGCGAGGAACGCGAAGAAACCCGCGCCGA
>JAGREB010000288.1 GCA_020446775.1 Paracoccaceae bacterium | reverse complement strand
ACGAATTTCGCGCCGCGCGCTTTCAACTTGCCGATACCGATCTTGATCGGGTTCGAATCGTGATCCTCAGCGACGCCGAACATGACGAATAGTTTCGTATGGTCCCAATCCGGTTCCCCGAACTCCCAGAACGATCCACCGATGGTGTAGATTCCCGCAGTCGCCATGTTGACCGAACAGAACCCGCCGTGGGCCGCATAGTTCGGTGTGCCGAACTGGTTGGCCCACCATCCCGTCAGCGACTGCGACTGATCGCGCCCGGTGAAGAACGCGAGCTTTTTCGGATCGCTGGCACGGATCGCGCCAAGCCATCCGGCCGCGATGGTCAGCGCTTCGTCCCATTCGATCTCGACGAATTCGCCTTTGCCGCGTTCGCCGACCCGTTTCAACGGCTTGCGCAGGCGCGCCGGCGAATAATGCTGCATGATCCCGGCCGAGCCTTTGCCGCACAGCACGCCTTTATTGACCGGATGGTCGCGGTTGCCTTGGATGTAGCGAATCTGATTGCCGCGCAGGTGAACTTTGATCCCGCAACGGCATGCGCACATGTAACAGGTGGTGGTTTTGACTGTGTCGGCGACGGTGGGAGAGGTTTCCACCCCGTCGGCTTCGACCGGCGCGGACAGCGCCATAGAAAAATCTCCTCGAAAAACCCCGATTTTTGGGAAGGTTAGGGGGTTTCAGGAGGTTGTCAAACGATCAATTTCTTCGGATGGCAGATCGCCTGGAACAACTGTAATGGGGATCTCCAGTTTGCCGGCGAATTTCCCGGTCACGGCCTCGATCAACGGACCCGGTTTCGGGCCGGGGGCCGCGCCAAGAATCAAAATGCTGAATTCCGGATGTTCTTCCACCAGCTTGAATAACTGTTCGCGGCGGTTGCCTTCGCGCACGTACATCTCGGGCACCCGGTTGATCGCTTGCTGAATCTTCTGCGCGTGCCGTTTCAAGGCTTCCTCGGCGTCGCGTTTGGCTTCCTCTTCGATCAGATTGCCGACGAACGCGAAATGCTGAAAGTCCCTGTCGGTATTGTAAACGTACAGAAGCGCGAGCCGCCCGCCGGTTTTCTGGGCGCGGTTACAGGCGTAACGGATCGCGGCGTGTTGTTCTTCGCTGTCGTCGATGACGACCAAGAACACGCGATTGGCTTCTTTGCCAACCAAAGGATCTCGAGGCAGGGATTGATAGTGGGAGTCGGTTGCCGTCGCGGGCATGGATGCGCTCTTCGATCAGCCTTTTTCGCTATCATACCCGGCGGCCGACCACGCCAGAAAGCCGCCTTCCATGCGCTTGATCACGCCTTTGTATCCGGACGCGACTGCTTTTTCGGCCGCCATTCCGCAGCGCCGGCCGCTGCGGCAGTGAAACACCAAATGCTTTCCCTCGGTGTCGGGAATGCCGTCGGCATCGAACGTCGATAGCGGCATCAAGATCGCCCCGGGGATATGCGCCTCTTGCCATTCATTGTCTTCGCGCACGTCGACGATGACGGCCTCATCGCGGTCGCGCCAGTCCTTGATTTGCGCAGGGGTGACATAAAAAACCTGGTCGGGTGGCAACGGCATGGATCGATCCTAGTGCATGAGATGCGAAAACTTTAATCGGGCAGGGCGGCGTAAACCTCGATTTCGATGTTGAATTCCGGCCGGGAAAGCGCGGAAACGCCGACAAGCGTCCCCGCCGGCGGCGCTTTGGGATCCCACATCTTCAACTCACGCAACGCTTGAGACAAGGCCCCAACCCGTTCGCGCGTCAGGCCAACGATATAATAGCGGACGTTGGCCACGTCCGCCGTCGATGCGCCGGCCTCTTTCAATGCGGTGCGGACGTTTTCGAGGGCCTGACGGACCTCGGCCTCGAACGGGGACGCCATTTGGCCCTTGGCATCCCAGCCGACCTGACCGGCGATGAATACCGTTCGTCCTTTGGCGACAACGATTTGTGAGTATCCGACGGCCAACGAATCGGTCAGCGACGGTGGATTGATATGTGTCAGATGGGCTGGCATGTTCCCTCCTCGCGGCCACGGCCCGCCATCATCGCCGGACCGTGGTTTGTGTCAAATCCTCGTCAGTTTCGGTCGGTCCATGCCCCACGATCAAGCCCAAGGTCATCATCATCACGATCATGACCACGATCACCACCACCATCATTCTCACGCGCCGCTCAGGCTACACACAATTCGAATATATGCCGGTGATTTCGCGGGTGCATTTGCTTTCTACGGCGAGACTCTCGGATTGACCTGCGTCGGCGGGTCGGCCACCGGGCCGTTCGCGCTGTTTGACACGGGGGCCGCCCAACTGGCTTTGGAACACATCCCGACCAATCACCCGGCATATAACGAATTGGTCGGACGCTTTGTCGGCGCCAGCTTCATGGTCGACAATTTATCGAAGACGTTCGCGGACTTGAACAGCAAGGGTGTCGAATTCATGGCGCCGCCGCAGCG
>JAGREB010000287.1 GCA_020446775.1 Paracoccaceae bacterium | reverse complement strand
GTCGCGGCTCCGGCAACCGCGGCATTGGTCAAGAATTTGCGCCGGTCGACGGTTGATTTCTGAGTGCTGCGTGACATCGCCAATGCCTCCCCCTGCAACGGCTGCTGATCGGCTGCAATCCTGCCATAGGGAATTCGCAGAGGGAGAGCCGTTTTCCCGACCTATCGCTCTACGGACGTGGAGGGCGCGGCTCCAAGGCGTTGAGATAACTAGCTTCTGGCGTGCGCGTGATGTTCCTTGAGGGCTTCTTCGTAGACTTCCCTTGCGGCGTCGAGGTTCATCAAGAAGATCCCGAGCCCGACGACCAAATCCGGCCAATGGGAATTCGCGAACGACGTTGCGAAACCGGCGGCAATAATCGCGATATTGGCATAGGCGTCGTTACGCGCGGACAAGTAAGCGGCGCGCGTGAGGCTGCCGCTCGTGTTGCGAAACCTGACCAATAGCGCCGCGCAGAATACGTTGACGCATAATGCGCCGAAGCCTGTGAGCGAGAGTGCTTCGGGGTCCGGAACGACCGGTGACGAAAATTGCTGCCAGGCGGTCCACAATGTCGCGATCCCGGGCGCGAGAAGTACGGCCGCCAATAAGATGCCGACCGTCGCGCGTTTCCGCGCCGACCAGCCGAGCGCGACTAGGATTAAAATGTTGACCGCGGTGTCTTCGAGGAAATCGACAGAATCCGCGAACAGCGATACCGAATCGATCGACAAGGCGACGCTGAATTCGACGAAGAAGTAAGCAAAGTTGAAGAGGGCAACCCAGGCGACAGCGCGTCTGAGTGCTGTTACATCCGCGTCCGGCGCGAAGGGTGTCGACATGCTTACCCAGGTCCCGATTGATCCAAATTCGCCCACGCCTTGAATGCCGGTGCGGCCGGCAACGCGCCCGACTTGATCATACGCTGCCACACGCCACAGGCTTCGATAAAGAATGGCACGCTGCCCGAAAACATCACGTAAGTCAGGCCCTCGGTGATTTCATTTTCGTCGGCTTTGTGGCGATAGCAGGCGTCGAGGTGCCACTCGAGTTCGGTCTTGCGTTCCAGGCAGGCATGCATCGCGCAAGCGGCAATATGAAGAAGCGCGGGCCGCACGTTCGATCCGTTCACCGATCTTTCGAACGCCTCCATATAAGAGGCGCGGCGATCGTAGCCCGGCACGTGATGTTGCCAGTGATCGCTCAAGAACGCGAATGCACCGGCGCCTTCGGCCGCGGCGGCCATGCGCGTCACGGTCTCAACATCGTCCAGTGTCCCACCTGCGGCCAGAAACTTCGTCAGGTGTTGAGATGCAATGAATTCGCGCCGCACCGTCAACACGCCGAGCCACACGAATTCGCGTTCGCGCGCCGACAGGTAGCGTGGAACCAGGGTCAATGCGCTATAGCAAGCGTCGTAGCCCGCAAGCAATTCCGGTGCCGACATCGCCAGCAAGCCGTGATGCGGAAGCAAGTATCCGCGCTTGGCCCTGACGTCGTCGATGCGCGTTTGGGTGGCGGCATCGAAAGCCTGATCGGTGCTCATGAAAGTCCCCGCGATGGCTGCCTGGGTGCAAGTTTGCTTACCCGGGCGAATTGGATAAAGGCTATAGTTCGCGGCGATGGCAATCCACAACACAATCGTGAATCGCACCGGCACCGCGACCAATGCGGTTCGCGCCTGCGCGCTGATCCTTTCGATGATGCTGGTAGCGGCACCGTGCGCAAGTTTCGCCAAAACCTTGAGGGTCGCCATTCCCGGATTTCCGACCCTCGGCCTCAACCCATTGACGTCGACCAATCTGCCGCCGCTTTACACATTCGCCGCGATTTTCGATGCGCTGACATGGGTCGATGAACACGGCGCCGCCCGGCCGCAAGTGGCTGTGTCGTGGACGGCGGCCAATGAGTTGACCTGGGTGTTCAAGCTGCGGAACGACGTAAGATTTTCGGATGGAACGCCGTTAACGGCGAAAGACGTCGTCTTCGCCATCGACCTTCTCCACAGCCCGGTTGGCCGAAGCTATACGGTCAATGTCGAACTGCCGTCGCTGAGGGCCGGCCGGGTGATCGATGCGACAACCGTCGAAATCACGACCTGGACGCCGAATCCATTTCTGCCGCAGGAATTGAGTTTGGTGCGCCTTCCGTCGCCCCGCGCATGGGGTGCGGGAGGCGACGCGGGGTTCAACGCCAACCCCGTTGGCAGTGGTCCGTTTAAGGTCGTGACCCAAGACCCGGCGCGCATGGTCTTGACGGCGAATCCCCATGCCTGGCGGAAGCCAAAGGTCGATCGCCTGGAATTGATTGCCGCCCCCGATCCGATCACGCGGACACAGGGCATTTTGTCGGGCCGGGTCGACCTTACGTTTGTTCTGGGGCCCGACCAAATCCCTCAGCTTGAGGCCGAAGGGCATCGAGTGGTCGTCACGGCCGAACCGGCCATCATTCTTCTCGCCTTTATCACCGAAAAGCAGTCGCCGTTGACCGATGTGCGCGTACGCCAAGCCTTGAATTACGCCGTCGATAAGCAACGCATTGTCGATGCCATCATGGCCGGGCACGGCAGAGTGGCGTCGCAAACCGCCGCGGCGAACGCATTCGGTTTCGATCCGCAGATCGAGCCGTATCCGTACGATCCTGACCGCGCGCGCCAACTCTTGGCCGAAGCCGGGTATCCCGAAGGCTTCTCGATGGTTGGCGAGATTTATTCGGGGACCTCATCGTTCGCCACGCTCGTGTACCAGCAGACCGCCGCCGACCTACTGCGCGTCGGCGTGAAACTCGACCTCCAACTCATCCCAATCCCGCAATACGCGCGTGGTTTGCATCAAGGCGACTGGCGTGGCGTGGCTTTCGGAATCGATTACAACGCCGAACCGTCCTACGACGCTCTCCGGGGGTTTTACCGGCACTCGTGCCTCTGGAAAGTTCCCTGGTACTGTGATCGCGAGATCATGCCCGTGCTCGAGAAGGCGCTCGCGACCTTCGATCTCGATGAACGCAAGGCCCTGACGCATCAAATTCTCAGACGCCAGCGCGATCAGGCCCCTGGAATCTTGCTTTATGACCAAATTCGATTCGATGCAGTCGCGAACAGGGTTTCGGGATATCGTTTCCTGGGCGGTTATGTGCCCTATGACGAAATCGACGTTAACGATTGACGCCACAGTCTGTTCATATTTCCTGGCCATGATTTTGGGCTATTCTACGAAGATGTGAGTTTTCCTTTGGCGAGTGTCCGAGTGAATCCCCGTTTATTCCGCGCGACGACCTTGAGCTTGGCGGTATCGTTTGGAGCCTTTAGTGCCCATGCGGCCTCGCAAGACTACGAGGTCGTAACCGATCAAGAACAATCCGCCTGCCGCGACCTGCCGTTTTCGATCGGGTTGACGGTCAAGAACATCAAGAAGGCCAAAGGCGTCGTCACCATCGACTTGCATGGCGGCGATCCCGAGCGCTTCATGAAAAAGGGCGCAAAGCTCGCGCGGCTTCGTTATCCGGCCGGTGACGGCGAAATGACCGTCTGCGTGCCGGTGGAACAAGCCGGACGCTACGCGATCGTGCTTTATCATGACCGCGACGGTGACGGAAAATTCGACAAGACGTGGATCGGTTTGCCGGATGAGCCTTACGGCCTTTCCAATGATGCGCCGCCGCGTCTCGGCAAGCCGCGGTACGACGAAGTTTCCTTCGAAGTGACCGGGCCGATGACTCCCGTCGTGGCGACGCTTTCTAAATAGACGGCTACTGCGCCGCGCGATGAGCGGCGATAACCCGATACAATCCGCGAATGTCCTTGCGCTGCACGGTGGCGGCTTGCGGTGGCGATAACGTCGCGACCGTCACTTGTGCCGGTGTTTGCGCGACAAGTCGCCGCACCGAAACGCGGCCGTCCGCATACTCGACGATGACATCGACATTCGCGCCGTCGAGCGGGCGGGCAGGGCTCGCGTAGACAATGTCGCCCGGGTCGAACCTCGGCGTCATCGCTTCATCGGGCATCAGGACGGCGAACGCTCGCGGATCGGAGGATAGGAACGGCGGACGGGCCGTTCGCAAGAGCGCACCTCGGAAATCCCCGACCGCGATGTCGAGCCCTGGGATCGGTCCCGTCACCACCGGAATGTCATCGGCCAAGCCGCGAGGCTCATTGTCCGAGTAGGAGAACGGCAGGCTGCCGCCGTCCCCCGCGAGCGCCATATCGATGATGCTACGGGCTGCTGGCACCCGCTCCAAAATGGCGCGCTGGAACACGCCGGCCGCCGGGGCAAGGCTGCGCAATGTGTCACGATCGATGGCTGCCGCAGGCAGCCGGGCAAGGCGGGCGAATGTCTCGGTCATCAAAGCCAACATGGTGCGCTGGCTTAAGGTGTGCCGTACCGGGTGGCGGAGGAAGCGGTTGACCGTAGTTGGCGTCAATCCGGCGGCCTTCGCGAGGCCGCTGGCGCTCAATCCGGTCAAGGCCATCATGGCCTGCACCAGATCGCGCGTTTGCTGCTGGTGAGCCGAAATCGCGGGCACGGCCGCTGTTTCGACCCGTTCGCCGCCGGTTATGTTGTGCCGTGTGTGCATGTCCCCGGCCTATGTATCACCAAGAATAGTAAATAACTCTCTTATGTGCGAATGCGATGTGCAAATTTCTCGAATAGCAGAGCAAGTCGATTTTTCAGCGTGATAGTTAATACCTATTTGAAATATATACATAAATAATAAATCTGGTCGCGATCCGGCGCCAGGGTGAAGTGAGTATCAGAATTGGCGTATGCATGGGATGAGCCATAATTAGTAAATTTTCCTTGCCAATATAGTAAAAAATTACTATGGTTGCAGCGTGGAATTCCGGCTTGAGGGGCGCTCGTCGTCCGGGACAGGCAGGTTCTTCACGGCGGACACGTTCGGTCCGTCTTTGTGTTATCGGTCCTCTCCTCTTGACACTGGCCCGCTTTGCCTCCGCGAAGCGGGCCTTTTTTTAGATTTTCCCTGGCGTTGTTCGGCAGATCGGCGTAGACGGACGGCCAATTACTAAGGTAGGCTTAGTATTATGGATCGAGTCGAAACTAAAGAGCCTGCGGACGACACCCAAGGCGGCGAGGGCACGGAGGGCGATCCGCGTTTCCTGTTCGCTTTTCTGCTCCATGAAACGGCTTGGTTGATTCGCCGCGATTTCCACGCACGTGCGGATGAAGTCGGTCTGACGCAAGTCCAAGCGCGCGTGTTGGCGCATGTCGCCAGGACCGAAGGAATCTCGCAAGTCACGTTAGCGCAGCGTCTTGAAATCAGCGCGATGACCTTGGGCAAACATTTGGAGCGCATGGAAGCGGCGGGGCTCATACAGCGCCAACGCGACGCGCACGACCGGCGCGCCTGGAATGTCTTCGTCACCGAGCGCGCCCGGCCCAAGCTCGAACGCATCCGCGCCATCGCCCAAGACATCCGCGCCGATGCTTTGCGTGATCTCAATGCCGACGAAGAACGAACGCTGGTAACCCTGTTGCAGAGATTGAGAGCCAATATGTTGAACCCGTTTCCCCAGGATCAAGGTGCCGCGCGACTTCAACGGAGCGTGTCATGAACGACGCGGGAAAACCTGGGTCTTACGTCGAAGCCGACGCCGGAGACGTGCAGCCGGAGCGTCGCCGGTTTCGTAAACGCCTTATGGCTTTGGCGCCGTTGATGTTGTTCATCGCCGGCGCAGCGTATCTGTGGAGCGGCCGGTTCGTCGCGACCGACAACGCCTACATTCGTGCCGATATCGTCAATATCTCGCCGGAGGTAAGCGGGACCGTTGTCGACGTCCTGGTTGCCGAGAATGAGCGCGTCACGCGCGGTCAGCCGTTGCTTCGCTTGGACGACAAAAATTACCGCATCATGCTGGTGGCGGCGGAGGCGGTTGCGAAAAATACGGCGGCGGACATCGAAGCCGACCGCCTCGACTATAGCGAACATTTGAACGACTTGCGGATTGTGCAATCGGAACTCGAATTTGCCCAGCGCCAGTATGAACGCCAACAGAAACTGGTGAAATCCTCGGCCGGGGCTGAGGCCGCGCGCGACGAAGCCGAACGCGCGCTCAAAGTCGCGCGCGACCGGGTCGCGTTGACGCGCAACCAAATCGATGAATCGCTCGCGCGGCTGTTCGGCGATCCCGAAATTTCGCTCGAACAGCACCCAAAGTACCAAGAGGCGCTCGCCCAGGAAGAACTTGCGCGGCTGCAGATCGAGCGGTCGGTCGTCAAAGCGCCGATCGATGGCATCGTCAGTCACTTGCCGAAGGTGGGCGACTACGCCCGCACGGGCGTTTCAACGCTGACCTTGGTGTCGGATTCCAACGTTTGGGTCGAAGCGAACTACAAGGAAACCGAACTCACCAATCTGCACGCGGGACAGGTCGCCGAGATTGAGATCGACACCTATCCGGGGCGTGCCTGGACCGGACACGTCGAAAGTATTTCCCAGGCCGCTGGGTCGGAATTCGCGTTGTTGCCCGCACAAAACGCGACCGGGAACTGGGTCAAGGTGGTGCAGCGGGTGCCGG
>JAGREB010000286.1 GCA_020446775.1 Paracoccaceae bacterium | reverse complement strand
CCATGGCCTTGTGGTCGTAGCCCGCCGAGCCGCCCGAAGCGTAGGCATCGCCCAGCCAGAACTTGTAATCCGCCGACACCGTATTGGCGATGTCGGAGAATGTCGCGGTGCCTTTGTCGGCGGCGACGACCAAATACGGATCGTCGGCGTCCTTGCGGACGACCTCGCTGGGCGGAATGATCTTGTTGTCGATGACGTTGTCGGTGATATCGAGCAAGCCGCGTTGCAAGTACTGATAGCAGGCGATGCCTTCTCTCTGCTGAGCTTCGCGGCCGCCTTCGGTCGGCGGGTTCTTGACGACGAAACCGCCTTTCGATCCGGTTGGCACGATCACGGCGTTCTTGACCATCTGCGCTTTGACCAAACCGAGAATCTCGGAGCGGAAATCCTCGCGCCGGTCGGACCAGCGAATGCCGCCGCGCGCGACCTTGCCGCCGCGCAAGTGAATGCCTTCCATGCGCGGGGAATAGACGAACACCTCGACGTTCATGCGCGGCAGCGGCAAGTCGTCGAGTTTGCGGCTGTCGAGCTTGAACGAGATGTAGGGTTTGAAATTGCCGTCGTCGCCTTTTTGGAAATAGTTGGTGCGCAGGGTGCAATCGACGATGTTGAGGTAGCGGCGCAAAATCCGGTCTTCGTCGGCGTTGCTGACTCCGTCGAGCGCCTTTTCGATGCCGTCACGCAATTGCTCGCAGCGCTTGGCGGCGGCCTTTCCCTTGGGGCCGGCGTTCTGCGCGGGATCGAAACTGGCCAGAAACAGATCGACCAGCATGCGCGCGATTACCGGATGCGCGCCGATGGCGGATTCGATGTAGCTTTGCGAGAACGGAAACGCGACTTGGCGCAGGTATTTCGCGAACGCGCGCAGGATTACGACATCGCGCCACGGGAAGCCCGCGAAGGCCACCAGCTTGTTGAACCCGTCGCTTTCAAGATCGCCCGACCAGATGCGGTCGAACGCTTCTTCGACCGGTTTGCTGAACTTCGCCAGATCGAAAGCGCCGCCGCCCGCCACCGTCATGTAGAAATCGTGCAGCCAAACCGGATTGCGGCCCTGGACTCCGGCGACCGCGCCGACCGGCGTGATCTGGTGCGGGTTTTCGCTGATGACCTTGAACCCCATGTTTTCGAAAATCGGGATCATCTCCGACAGCGCGAGCGGCGCATTCTGGGCATAGAGCTTGATGTTGACGACATTGTCCGCCGCGCCCGCGCGCCGCCACACACGGATCCCGACTTTCTGGCGGGACATGCAGTCGATCACGCAGTCGACGTCGTGAACGCCTTCCTCGGCGGTGAACGCGTCGCGATACCCCGCCGGGAACGCGTGCGCGAACATCGTCGCGCGGCGCGCGCCTTCGCCCTCGCCATGTTCGGCAATCAAGGCGTCGTGCAACTCGTCGCTCCAAACACGGGTGGCGCGTGCGATCAAGCCTTCCAGCTTCTTGAGGTCGACGCGTGGCAGTTTTCCGGCCCGCGTGGCGACGATGAAGTGAATCCGCGCTAGCGCGGAGTCGGTTACCTGGGTGTAGTAGGACGACAGCCGTCCATTGAAGGCGTCGAGTAAAATGTCGGTGACGGCTACGCGCAGCGGCGTGTCATAGCGGTCGCGCGGGACGTAAACCAAGCACGATACAAACCGCTCGAACTGGTCGGTGCGCACGAACAGCGCCGTGCGCGCGCGTTCCTGCAGATGCAAAAGCCCTAACCCGACATTGAGAAGGTGCTCATCGGTGCTTTCGAACAATTCGTCGCGCGGCAGATTCTCCATGATGTTCTGCAAGCGCTTGCCGTCGTGACTGTGCTTGCGGAAACCGACACGCGCTCTCAGGCGGTCGATCTTGCGCCGCAACACGGGCACGAAACTTGGACTGTTGGTGTAGACATCGGCCGTGAACAGGCCGGCGAATAAGTGGACGCCCGTGACCTTGCCTTTTTCATCGAGGACTTTGAGCGCGATGACGTCATAGTGAACGCGGCGGTGGACGGAGGCCCGTTGATCCGATTTGACGATCAGAAGCGCGTCTTTGCTCTCGAGAAATCTCGCGAAATGTTCGGGCACCTGAACGCCGTCGACCAATCCCGCCAGAAGAACGATTTGCGACTTCTGCAAGACGCCAAGCGAATTTTCGCGATCGATCTTCATCAAGGTCTTGCCGCCCTTGTTCACGATATCGATGCGGCGATAACCCAGGAACGTGTAATGGTCGTCGTGCAGCCAATGGAGAAAGTCCCTGATTTCGTCGGCGAGGTCGTCGCTGACCCCCGGCGTCGGGCCGTCGAAATCGGCGGCCAACCGGCCGGCGTGGCGCCGCATGGCCTGCCAGTCGCGCACCGCGCGGCGCACGTCGCCGAGGACCGAGTTAATATTATCGACGATGCGCTCGGCAGTGTCCGGGTCTTCCAGCTCGGCAATCTCGATGTGCATCGCGGATTCGCTGGGCACGTTCGCCGCGTCGGCGCTGTCGTGATCGACCAGGCGTTTCAGCTTGCCGTTCGCGTCCCGTTCGACGTTGACGATCGGGTGGATGACAAGACGGGGATTCTCATCCATGCGCTCGAGCTCGGCCGTGACCGAGTCGACCAGGAACGGCATGTCATCGCTGATGACGTGAATTACCGCACGGTTCGGCGCGCCGATGTTCTTCCCGTTGGACACCGTCACCGACGGCGATCCGGGCCGGCGCGACTGCAATGCTGTCCACATTTTGGCTGCGGCGGTGAACAGCACATCGGGGGCGCGTCCCCTCAAATCTTCGGGCGGGCTGTCGGTGTAAAACTGCGCGACAAAATGTTTCAGGGCCGCCCAATCGCCGGCGGGCGTTTTCTTTTGTCCGGCGTCCTGCGCCGCCTTGATGATTCCTGCGATATCGCGATTGAAATCGTCTTCGGCTGCGCTACCGCCGCTTTTCTTGATTTCGCCCCGTTCGCGATTGGCGGCTTTGCCCATGGCGTTCTCCCCCTTGAACGCGGGTCGCCCCAGCCATGGCGGCGCCCGCTTATGCCGACAATGCTAGCATAGTCAGGGCGTTAGGGCAGAGTGTGAACACCTGTTGACATCGGTCCGCGCCGATGTTGCACCGCAACATTCGACTTGGTTGAGGTCAAACCGTGCCGGTCAAACAGTAATCGTGCGATTGCCGATGTCGTTGATCTGTTCGGACCCATCGGCGGTGAACAAGGTCAGGTCTTCGAGGTGGTGCGATCCGCCCGCGCCCGCCTCGAGCAACGGGCAGTCGACGCTCAGAATGAAGTTTTTCTCGAGGACCGTATCGCCCGCAGACGACAATCCCGAACTTCCCGCCGCATCGTTGTGGTAAAGCCCGACGCTGTGGGGCGTGAAAGAAATATTGTAGTCGACCCCCATCTTTTTCAGCGTTTCCTTGCCCTTGGCGCGGATCTGGGAGAACGACACACCGGGTTTCAAAATTTCGCGAATGGCGTCCCACGATTTCGCCGCCGCGGTCGTGACTTTTTTCATGTTGGCCGGCGGTTCGCCAACGAAGACCGAACGCGCATAGTCGCCGTGATAGCCCATGAACTCGCTGACGCAGTCGATCGAGAAGCACTGGCCGTCGTGGAACTTGGCTTCGTAGTTGGGCGAGCTCACCCGATTGATGACCATGAATACGCCGCGTCCGCCCCGCCGCGCGGCGGCGGCGAAGTAGGCGGCGCGCAAATCGCGTACGTCGCCACCCGCGCGCACGGTTTGCACGGCTTCGAGCGCGGCTTCGCAGTTGAGTTGCGCCGCGTAACGCATCAATTTGACTTCAAGCTCCGATTTGATCGGCCGGATGCGGCGCAAGGCGTCGTCGGCATCGACAATGGTCGCGTCGGGCGCCGCTTCGGCGACGGTCCGCCATACCGGCTGCAAATCGACGGCGATGCGGCCCTTGCTGACGCCGACGTCGTTCAATGCCTTGCGTACCGCGAACATCAAACCCGGCTCGGTGCCCTTGTTGGTTACTGCATCGGCCAAGGCTTTCGCGCGGAAGACCTCGACTTCGTCCATCGGCGCTTCACCGCGGTCGCGGAACCCTTCGGCCGGAAGCGCCGTCCGGCCAATGCCCTCGACGCTGCCGTCACCGGTCGGCGCGGTGTAAATGTATACCGGGTAGTTCGCGTGAATATGGTCCTGCGCAATGGTGTAGTAGTACATGAACGATTGCGACACGACCGACAGGCGTTGCTTATCGTCCCGTGTGATGATCGCATAAGCACCGGGCGCGTGACCCATGCGCGTCGCGGTAAGATCTATACCGGTGGCGTGATAGAAATTTGTGCCCGAGCCGACCACCAAGGCATCGAGACCAAGCTTTGTCATGACCTTCTCGGCCTGCTCGAAATTCATGCGCGGCCCCATGAACGCTTCGGGCACATCGACCGCTGTTACCGGAGTGACTTTGCCGGATGCCGCGAACGCCGGCGCGATGGATTGGCTTTGCGCTCCCGCCACGACGGTGACGGCCGCGCCCAAGCCGGCGCCCGAAATCATTGTTCTGCGATCGATCATGACTCAATCCTCCCGTGCGGTCCGCGCCGCAAAAAACTTAAGTCCCAATTCTACGCCGTTTGACGGCACAACACCGCATTTATGTTTGTCATCCCGCGCGTCGCCTAAAACCGCTCGCCGTTCTATTGCGCCGTGCGCGCCGCCTTTTTGAAGCGGGCATATTGATCCATCCACGTCTTAGCCGGCCCGCCTTTGAAATGAAGAATCGATTTCCCGGCAAGGGTCTGGCTGTTGTCTTCCCTTTGGACCGGATAGTTGTACTCGTCGCACGGCAAGAACCGAACATGGATTCCTTCGATTTCGGTCATGGACGCGATGTACGGCGGCACCGTCCATTTGACGAACGCCGCTAATGAAAGCTGACCGCCGCGCCATTTGCGGATATCGAAATTGTACCGCTGGCGGACGGGACCGCTTCGCGCCAGGCGCTCATACAGCTCCAAGCAGATTTCGAAAAACTTGGCCGTCGCCGGTGAACTGCCGTCCGCCGCCACGATGACGCCCTCGTTGACCGGCATGTGACGAAAACCCGGCCCGTTGCGGTAGGTCAACACGATGTCGCTTTTGTCCAGCGTTTCGCGGTCAATGGCGCGGTTCGTATAGATATCGGTATCGAGAAAATACGTCTGGCCATGGAGCAGACCGCGCTTCGCTGCCAGCGCATAGGCTTGCATGCGTGAATACATGATCGTTTCGGCATTCACGGTTAATCGAACGATCCGGTCGAATGCCGGCAGCGCAGACACATCCGTTGCCTCGTCGGTCAACAGGACGACTTGGCTTCCGTTGACATTATGGCGCACGGATTGCACGGCTAGTTCCAGCGATTCGCGATAGTCGACGGCGTCGGCACCGGCTTTACCGCCCAAAGCGCCGAGGACGTGACCGACTTTGGAATCGATGTGAAAAAACACGAAGGTCGGCCCGGGCCGAGGGGTGCTTGCATCGCCGTCTTCGCCGGAACCCTCGGGGCGCGTGTCTAATGGCGGGATGATCTCTACGACATCTGGCACCTGGCTTGACGCGGAAGCCGGCGGCGACGCGGGATCAATTTCTCGCAAACCGATCAGCAGTTTCGAATCCGCAATGCGTTCATCGATATACTCGCGGTCCTGGGTAGGCAGGTCTTTGCACTTGAGCGCCGATTCATAGGTCGCAATCGCGTCCCCATATTGGTCGGACATCAGCAGGCCGTCCGCCAAATGCATCAGCGTTCCATAATCGTCGGCTTTGAATTTCAAGACATGCCGCGCGGTATCGCACACTAAGTCCCAACGGCCGAGTTCGCGATACGCATAAAGCATGTGCTTCGACCCGCTGCGGGTTTCCAGCGGCGATTTGCGCGCGGTGGCCTTGGCGGGTTCGGGTTCGCTCTTATCGCGGAACCGATCCGCAAGCGGTGCTATGAATGCAAAAAAATCGTTTCCGGAAACCGTGTCTTCGATAGCGCGAAACTCGCGGCTCAATAAATCCAGCTGCGTTTGCGACGCACCGCGAGATTTCAAGATCCTCACCATTTCCGGCCAATCGTCGGAAATTTTCTCTTGGTTCGGCGTCGCCATTTCTTCGGCCATGTTCGGCGGCTTGCC
>JAGREB010000285.1 GCA_020446775.1 Paracoccaceae bacterium | reverse complement strand
TGGCCTTTACCGGTCGAATGGCGCTGTTGCAGCGCGGACAAAACTCCGATCACGCCGAACATACCGCCGGTCACGTCGATGACCGAAGCTCCGGCGCGTAACGGGCGTCCCGGCGGGCCGGTCATGTAGGCGAGGCCGCCCATCATCTGTGCGACTTCGTCGAGCGCGGTGCGGTTTTCGTACGGGCCTTTGAGGAAGCCTTTTTCCGAGCAATAGATCAGTTTGGGATTGAGCTTCGACAGCGCCTCGTAGCCGAAGCCCAATTTGTCCATCGCGCCGGGGCGGAAATTCTCGATGACGATATCGGCCTTCTCGAGCAGCTGTAGCGCGATCTTTTTCCCCTCGGGAGATTTGAGATCCAGGCAGACCGAGCGCTTATTGCGGTTGTACATCGGGAAATAGCCGGAGCCCGACCCTTTGAGGCGGCGGGTATTGTCGCCGCCGATCGGCTCGATCTTGACGATTTCAGCGCCTAAGTCGGCCAGGATGACGCCAACCGCAGGTCCCATCACCATGTGCGTGAATTCGACCACCTTCAGGCCCGCCAAGGGCAAACCACCCGACATCTAATTCCCCTTATCTTTCAGTGAGTTAAATAATCGCCATCGGCTGGAAGCACGTTCCCGGCGCTGGCGGCGACCATGCCGGGATCATATATATTCACATGACCAGAACAACCCTTGGCGCGGGCGTCCCGGCCCCCTAAAACCGGGGTTCGTTCCCGACGTACTGCAGTTTCAGGAGGCGCGGTTATGACCGACATCATGCAAGGAATCGACGTATTGGTCAGCGAGGTGGGCCCGCGCGACGGCTTGCAGAGCATCAAGTCCATCATGCCCACCCAGGCCAAGAAAGACTGGATCAAGGCGCTGCATGAAGCCGGCATTCGCGAAGTCGAGGTCGGTTCGTTCGTCCCGCCCAAGCTGCTGCCGCAACTCGCCGATACCGCCGAAATCGTCCAATACGCGCGTACCCTACCGGGGCTTCAGGTTGCCGCGCTGGTGCCGAACTTGAGAGGCGCGGAGAACGCCATCGCATCGGGGGCGCATAAGATCACGATTCCCTTGTCCGTAAGCGAAACCCATAGCCTCAAGAACCTGCGCAAAACCCACGCGCAGGTCTACGACGAGGTCAAGGGCATCGTCGCGCTGATCAAATCGCAACCCGCCGACAAGCGCCCGCATTTCGAGGGTTCGCTGTCGACGGCGTTCGGATGCACGCTCGAAGGCGCGGTGCCCGAAAGCACGGTCGTCAAGATCGGCGAACATCTGCTCGCGCTCGGCTGCGACGAGGTCGGTTTGGCCGATACCACCGGCTACGCCAACCCGGCGCAAGTGCGCTCGATGATCAAGGCGATCTGGGCCGCCGTCGGCAAAGACAAGCTGACCGGTATTCACATTCACAATACGCGCGGTTTGGGATTGGCGAACGCCTTGGCCGCGCTCGACATCGGCATCACCACGTTCGACAGTTCTTTGGGCGGCCTCGGCGGCTGCCCGTTCGCGCCGGGCGCATCCGGCAATATCGTCACCGAGGATCTGGTGTTCATGCTCGATAGCATGGGCCTTAAGACCGGGATCGATCTGGAAAAGCTGTTGAAGGTGCGTGATATCGTCAAAGCGGCGGTGCCGGACGAAATGTACGGCTTCACACCCGAGGCAGGCGTGCCCAAGGGCTACGTGCAGACCAGCAAGGGCGGCAACGGCTGGGGGCTTGGCGAAACCACGCTGGCGGCGGAGTAACGCCGCCTACGCGGGCTTCCGCCCACACGTAATATACCACTTGATCGACCCGTCGATCTGCGCGAACAGACCGAGCCATAAATCTTGTTCGCGAAAGCCGGCGTCGAGATAGAACGTTTTCAAATCGGCTTCACCATAAGCGTCCCAATAGGGTTCGCTGTTGTTTTCGCATTCCCAGCTGACGTTGAACTGCTTGAACGCCGGAAATTCCGCGTAACGCAAGTTCAAGTCCTGATGTACTGCGACGCCGCCCGGCACGAGCAAGCGATAACTCTCTTTCATCATGCCGGCCGTGGTCTTGGCCGGCATTTCGTGCATGGCGTTGTGTGAAACCACGAGGTCGAACGATCCGTCCGGAAATTTCGTGTCATCGGCGCTGCGTTGATGGAAATGCACCTTGACGCCCAGCGCTTCGGCGCGGGCGTGGGCATAGCGGAGCAAACCCGGCGTGACGTCGATGGCGTGAACTTCGGCGTCGGGGAAGGCCAGGGCGTAGGGCGTCGACGACGATCCCGCCGAACAGCCGATATCGAGAATGCGCTTCGGTTTGAAGTCCGGGAAACGCTCGGCGAGAAACCGCTGAATGATTTCCGCTTTGCTTTCGGTGGTGCCGACGCGCTGGCCCATCGAATAGAGATTGCCGCCGCCTTCATACAGCGCGCCGGCAATGACGTCGCCGCCGCCGCGGTCGAAGGCGTAAGTGCCGGGTTGCAAATGGACGCCGATCTCCGACATGCCGCGCGGAACCGGAAACTCCGGGTCGAGTTCCAGCGATCCCAATTTTTTTGGATTATCGGCATACCGGCGAAATTTGGCGGTCAGGGCGTCGTCGTTGCGATAGATCGAATCGCAAACCGAGTCCCACATCATTTCCTGGGCGGTGCGCAGGACGCTGCTGTACATCTGGTACCAGGAGTCCTGTTTCATCGCACCGGCAACCTCGCGCCGTGTTTCCGGGGCGCGACCCGAGGTCTTTTCGAAAGCGGGTTTGGCGCGGCGCTCGAACACCGTTTCGTTGGCGGGGCGCATATGGATATTGACGTGGTGTTTGAGCGCCATGACGAATTTCTGGCGCGACGCCTCGTCGTGAACGGGCGGTGACAGCATGTCGTGCTGCGGATTGCGGACCATCGAAGCCTCCGGACTATTGCGCTAGCATAGCAACGAAGCGCCCTGATCGGGCAAGCCCTGTATCGCGCGGTCGAAGAGCGGTTTTTCAGGTGACGGGGCGAAATTCGCCGTCTTCACCGAGGGCATGCAACAAGCCGGTTTCAAGGTCGAAATACCAGCCGTGCAACGTAAGTTGCCCGGCCGCGACCCGTTCCTCGACCCAGGGGAACGTGTGCAAATTCTTGAGCGATACTTTGACCGCTTCCAGCTCGCACCGGCGTTGCACATCCATTGTATCGCCTTCCGCCACAGCGAGCGCCTTTTCGCGCGCCTGCCACGCGATGGTCATCCACGCCTTGACGAAGTCGACGCCCGCAGCCGGTTGCTGCAATAACGCGCCGATACCGCCGCATTTGGCGTGGCCCATGACGATGACGTGCTCGACCTTCAAAACCCCGACGGCGAATTCCAGCGCGGCGCTGGTGCCGTGCAACGACCGGTCGGGCGCATAGGGCGGCACCAGGTTGGCGACGTTGCGCACCATGAAGATATCGCCGGGATCGGCGCCGAATTTGAGGCCGGGATCGATACGCGAGTCCGAACACGCGATCATCATGGCCTTGGGCGATTGTCCTTTCGCCATCAGGGATTTCAGCATGTCCTTGTTGCGCTCGAAGTAGTCGGCGCGAAAGCGGCGGTAGCCTTCGAGAAATTGCTCCATGACGTCCCTGTCGCGTTGCGGCCCACCGTATTGCGGCGTGGTCATTTAGGGGCCAAGACCGGCGAGGACAAGCCAAAAATCCGGGAATCGAATAGGCAACAAAAAAGCCGCCGATTCGGCGGCTTTTTCGCGTCAATTCGTGCCCCCTATTTGGGCTTGTGCGCGCAGCTCACGAACCAGGACACGGTCTTGTCGAGTTGCGCGACCTTGCCGACCCAGATGTTCTCCTTGGGAAAACCCGCGTCGAGATACATCTGCATCGGATCGTTGGTCGCATAGGCTTCCCAATAGGGCTCGTTGTTGTGCTTCAAATCCCATCCGGCGTCGAACTGGCCGAAGGCGTCGCGCTCGGAATAGCGCAAGGGTACATCCTGGTGAACGGCAATCCCGCCCGGCTTCAGCAAGCGATAGCTTTCCTTGAACATCGCGGCTTGGGTCTTCGACGACATCTCATGCATGGCGTTGTGAGACACCACGAGGTCGAACGACGCGTCGGGGAAGGTGGTCTTGGCGGCGTCCATTTGGTGGAAATGCACCGGCGCGCCGAGGGATTCCGCGCGCGCGTGAGCATAGCGCAGCATACCGCCACCGACATCGAGCGCATGAACTTCCGCCTCGGGGAAGCCAAGTGCCCACGGCGTCGATGACGAGCCGGCCGAACAGGCAAAATCGAGAATCTTCGCCGGCGTGAAATCGGGGAAGCGCTCCTTGAGGAAGCGTTGAATCACCTCGGATTTGCTTTCCGTGACGCCGATACCGCCGCCTGCCGAATAAAGATTCCCGCCCGCTTCGTAAAACGCGCCCGCGAGAATGTCGTTTTCGCCGTAGTCGGCGGCATAGTTGACGGGTTGCAGGTGAATATCGATCGACTTGATTCCCTGCGGTGGATTGAACTTGGAATCGAGTTCGACGCTGCCCTTGCGGTTGGGCGAGGCGTGCAGGCGTTGGTACGCTTTTTCCAGACGGTCGTGTTGGCGGTAGATCGGGTCCGCGACCGAATCCCACAGCATTTCCTGCGCATTGCGGTTGAGCGCCGAGAACATCAAGTAGTCGGGCTCCTTCCACATGACTTCGCCAATTTCGCCGCGATCCTTGGGGTCGCGCCCGTGCTGTTTCACGAACGCCGGTTTGACCTTCTTTTCGTAAATCACCTTGTTCCCCGGGCGCACTTTGCGGCCCAGGTGGTGCTTAAGGGTCAGCACATAGAGTTGGCGCGCGCGCTCGTCGTGATTGGGCAGCGACAGCATTTCATGCATCGGGTTGCGGGCCATGGCGTCGGACTCCTATCGAAAAAAGTAATCGAAAACACTAAGTTCATTTTGGCGCACCCAAGGCGGCGCGCTTTGACATAACTCAAGTAATCGGGTGGTCCGTCAGACCGGCTTATCGCACACGCGGCAAGCCAACATTCCCTTGCGGCCCAGTTCGCGCAGCGTAAAGCCTGCGTCGGCCATCAATTTTTCGACGTTGCAGGACACGAAACTGTGCGCGTAGGGCTCGCCGTTGTCGGCTGCGTCCATCATGCCGATCAGGCCGCTGTAACCGGGGTTCTCGGGTGTCGCCGTGGCGAAGTCCCACAGCACGAACGATCCGCCGGGCCGCAAGACCCGATAAGCCTCGGTCAGGGTTTTCTTGATCACCTGCAGCGGGATTTCGTGGAACAGGATGTGGCAGGCGACCAGATCGAAATGGCCGTTCGGAAAATCGAGCGCTTCGCTCGGCATTTGCGCGAAATGAACGTCGACGTTTTGCTCGACGGCGCGCAAATGGGCGTAGCGCACCATCGGCGCGCCAATGTCGATTCCGATCACCTCGGAAGCCGGAAAGCGCTTCTTCAACGCGCAGGTGAATTGCCCGACCGAACAACCGATATCGATGACGCGTTCAACCTTGCCGTCCTTCGGCAGCGGTGTCTCGCGGGCAAGGCGGTTGTGCAGGGCGTCGTCCTGATTGGCGCCGCCGTAAAAAATGCTCGTGCCGTAGTCGTAGTACATGCCGACCAGCGGGCGGGCGGTGTACCCGCCGGGCTGAATGTGGATGTCGACCGTAGCGTAGTCGGGATAAACGAAATTCGGATCGTAGGTCACCGAACCCGGGCCGCGCTTATCGGCTTCGTCGAGGCGGCGCAGGAACTCCTCGCCGCGCTTGCCGTAGGATTCGATGATCCGGTTTTTGTAAATTTCCTGGCAACTGCGCTTGATCCTGAGGAACGTCGCGATGTCGCTGTGATCCGCGATCACCTCACGCGCCTTGGCGACGCCGGCTTGGCTGTGTTCGATCGGGACGCCGGCGTCTTTCATCGCCGCGTTGCCAGCTTTCGACATGCCGGCCCAATGGGCATGCAGCAGGAAGTTGCGGGTATCGGAGATGAATTCCGTATAGGCCTCGTCGGCGCGCGCCGACAAGGCCGGGACATCGCCGATCTTGCCGCGATCGATGATGGTATTGCTGATGGTCATGGCGCTCTCCAAGCGGGGCGGATACGAGGGCCAATTCTAGCGGTTTGCGCTGCCCGCGAAAGGCCCCGATCGGCTTCGGTCGTCAGTAGAGCGCGACGCTCCTCACGGTTGCTTAAAAGCTGCGGATTATTCGCCTTTGCCGACAATCCCGAAGTAATCGGTCTTGGTCGCCTTGGCGCGGTCGCTGTATAGGCAGCTATAGACGTGCTTGACGAAGGTTTGCCGGTCCCTGGCCAACTTTTCTTTCATGTCCGCCGACGGCCTGAACTGCTCGATCATTTCAGGCGTGACCTTGCCTTCGGTGGCCAGCAAATGCTCTGTCACCGCTTGGCGGTCTTTCACGGTCCATAATTCGCCCCCCAGCAGCATGACGATCTCCAGCAGGTGATCGATCATCGGGTCCTTGAAATAGTGAGGATGCCCGCGCTCGAATCCCGGCAAGTCGCGCACGTAGTCGAGATTGTCCCCAGCGGCCTGGTTCTTGGGTTCATCCAGCATCGGCTTTCTCCCCGCTGTCATGGTTTATCGCCGACGCGGCCGTGGCGCATGATGTCCTCGGGACTGGTATAGCGCAGCTTGAAGCCGGCTTCGGTCATCAGGCGCTCGACGTCGGCGTTGACGAATTCGACCGAGTACGGTTCGCCGTTGTCGGCGGCGTCGAGCGTGCGCATGAAACCCGAGAAGCGCCGGTTACCGGACGTGGCGCTGGGGAAGTCCCAGATCACGAACACACCGCCGGGTCTCAAGACACGAAACGCTTCGGCGATCGTCGCCTTGATGATCGGCATCGGAATTTCGTGGAACAGCAAATGCGCCGACACCACGTCGAAATGATTGTCCGGAAACTCGAGGTTTTCGCTCGCCATCTGCGCGAAGTTCACGTCGAGGTCCTGTTCGACCGCACGCAGATGCGCGTAACGCACCATCGGCGCGCCGATGTCGATGCCCCACACTTCGGCATCGGGATACAATCGCTTGACTTGGCACGGGAGCTGACCGATCGACGTGCCGAGGTCGAGGAACCGTTTGACCTTGCCGTCCTTGGGGGTCGCGGTCTTGCGCGCCATTTTCATGTGCTGCGCGTCGCCGGCGTTGATGCCGCCGAAAAACACGCGCGTCCCGTAGTCGTAGTGGAATCCCGCCAACGGATGATGGACGAAACCGCCGGGTTGAATGTGAATATCCACGGTGGCGTACTCGGGAACCTTGAAGTTCGGATCCCACTTCAGCGTTCCCGGGCCTTTTTTATCGGCCGCTTCGAGCCGCTGCATCAACTCGCCTTCGCGCTCGCCATAGGACGTAATGATGCGATCCCAGTAGGCTTCTTGCAGCGAACGCTTGACGCGCAGCCACGTCGAAACTTCGCCGTCTTCCATCAGCGCCTCGCGTACCGAGGCTACGCACTCCGGCCACTGTTCATTGCGCGCGCCGGCCGTTTCCACGGCCTTCGTGCCGACTTCTTCGACATAGTCGTTGGGGGCATGCATCAGGACGTTGCGCATATCGGACACGAAATCGAGGAATGTCTCGTCGGCGCGGGTCGTCATCGCCGGCGTGTTGCCGTGCTTTCCCCGGTCGACGAATTGATTGCTGAGTGTCATGGCAAATCTCCAGGCTCGGCGCAGGAGGGTCAAACAGGGGTCCTGGTCCGGCTTTGATGTGGATCAAATCGCCTCGACCTGTGTACTTTGTGTCCGGCGAAGGGTCCACACGGGGGTGGGGTGTCATGACCGGCCTGCGGATTAAACCTTTGGACGCGCTCTTGGCGCTCAAGTCCGATAAGCGATTGCGCCCGGCTCTGGGCCCGCTCGATCTGGTCTTTTTGGGCATCGGCGGAATTGTCGGCACCGGGATTTTCGTTCTGACCGGCGTAGCGGCGGCCGAGCACTCCGGGCCCGCGCTGATCATCTCATTCCTGATGTGCGGCTTTGCCTGTTCGCTCGCCGCCCTGACCTACGCCGAACTGGCGTCGATGGTGCCGGTGGCGGGCAGCGCCTACACCTACACTTACGCGACCATGGGCGAGGTGATGGCGTGGATCATGGGTTGGAACCTGGTGCTGGAATATGCGGTCAGCGCCGCAGCGGTGGCGTCGGGATGGTCAGGCTATTTTACCGGCATCTTCACGACGTTGGGATTTCCATTGCCCGACATGCTGACCAAGGTTCCGCAAGACGGTGGTTTCGTGAATCTGCCGGCCGTCGTCATTGTCCTTGTCGTCACGGGGATGCTGTACATCGGGCTGCGCGAAAGCGCGCGGTTTAACAATGTGCTGGTCGTGGTCAAACTGGCGGCGCTGGCGTTGTTTATCGCTCTGGCCACGCCCGCCGTCGATGCTCAAAACTGGTCGCCGTTCATGCCCAACGGATTTGCAGGCGTGGCCTCGGGCGCGGCGCTAGTGTTTTTCGCTTTTTTCGGTTTCGACGCCGTTTCGACGGCGGCCGAAGAAACGCGCAATCCCAACCGCGACCTGCCGATCGGGATTATCGGTTCGCTGGTGATCTGCACCGTGATTTACATGATCGTCGGCATCGTATTGACGGGCGTTGCGCCGGCGGCCGAACTCAATAACGCCGAACCGGTCGCCTATGCGTTGCGGCGGATCGGTTACAATTTCGGTTCGGCTTTAGTCGCAGTCGGCGCCATCGCCGGCATGACAACTGTGCTGATTGTGTTCATCTACGGCCAGACGCGGATATTTTTCGTCATGTCGCGCGACGGTTTGTTGCCCGAGGCATTGTCGCGGCTGCATCCCAAATACCAAACGCCGCACGTGGTCACGCTGATCACCGGGCTGGGCGTGGCGTTGATTGGCGGTTTCTTCAAGCTCGGTGCAATTGCCGAACTTGCTAATATTGGAACCATGTTCGCGTTCATGCTGGTGGCGATCGGCGTCATGATCTTACGGCGCGCCAAACCGGATGCGGCGCGTCCGTTCCGATGCCCCGCCGTGTGGGTCGTCGGACCGCTGGCGATCCTCAGCATCGGTTTCCTGATGTTCAGCCTACCGCAACTCACCTGGATTAGGTTCGTGGTGTGGAGCGCCATCGGCGCGGCGGTTTATTTGGCTTACGGCCGCCACCGCAGCCCGCTCGGAAAACGCTCAGCCAACGCCTAGCAGCAATCGGACCCTGGGCCGCACGCCGGCCCATCGGCGAGACGGGTTTCGCGCGACACACCGCTCTTGGTTTCAGACGGGTGGCGCACTGAGTCGCGGCTGCAATCGAAGGGAATCTGATCCGTCACCGGTTTCGCCGACGGCACCGGTTCGAAATGTGCCGCGTAGGGCGCTTTGGTCAGAATGTCGAAGGCTTTCTCGCACACTGCCATCGCCTGGCCACGGTGATAGGTGTGCTGGTCGTCGTCAGTCACTGCCTTGAACGGGCCTTTGTAAATCACGGCTTGGTTCTTGTCCCAGCAAGGGCCGTCCTTGCCCTTCCACGCCATGACCGTGATCGAGCGGTATTCGATACCCTCGATCACCTGCCAAGGTTCGTTCTGACGCTCCACCAATTCGATCCCGTAAAATCCCGTCTCTTCCAGAAGGGCCAGGAATTGATGCTCTTGAAGGGCGCCGGAAATGCAGCCCGACCATAACGTTGGATCGTTCTTGAGGTGAGGCGGAGAGACCTCATCCGAAACGATGTCGGAAATCGCGATGCGGCCGCCGCGTTTCAACACGCGGTACATCTCTCGAAAAAGCGCCGGCTTGTCAGAATCGGAAACCAGATTGAGAACACAGTTCGACACAACGATGTCGACGCTGTCATTGGCGACGAGCGGTTGAGACTGGCGCAAATCCGCCAAGTCGCGTTGCAGCAAGTCATAATCCGCAGCCGTCGTCACCGGGCACGTCCTGAGGCGCTTGTCCAACAGATCGTAGTCGGTCTGCAAATCCTGAATTTGGCCGCGCTTGAATTCGACGTTGCCGTAGCCGATGCGTTCCGCGACCACCGGGGCATTTCGCCGGGCGACCTCGAGCATTTCCGGCGTCATGTCGATGCCGATCACCTTGCCCGTTGCACCGACTACTTGTGCGGCGATGAAACAGATTTTGCCGGTGCCCGATCCAAGGTCGAGCACGGTGTCGCCCGGTTTGACGAACTTCGAGGGATCGCCGCAGC
>JAGREB010000284.1 GCA_020446775.1 Paracoccaceae bacterium | reverse complement strand
GGGTAATAGATCATCGGCTTGTTGTAGATGGGCAGGAGCTGCTTGTTCACCGACCGGGTAATTGGGTACAGGCGCGTGCCGCCGCCGCCGGCAAGAATCAGACCTTTCATGTCGGTTGCAGAGGGTGCCATTACCGTTCCAATCGATTATTTCTCATGCACGCCATATTCGGCGGCCAGTGGGTTCGCGGGCGACATCCTATCCGCCGCCGCATTATAGTCTAGGCTGGCCTGTCTCCAATGAATCCGGCGTCCATAAAGTGCAAAGTAGCGATCCTTCGAATTCAAGCAAATCCGGCGATCGGTTGCGCCCGGCGGTTTTTTTCGACCGGGACGGCGTCCTCAACGTCGATCGCGGCTTTGTCCATAAACCGGCCGATTTCGAATGGATGCCCGGCGCGCCCAATTTGATCAAAGCGGTGAACGGCCGCGGCTGGCTGGCATTTGTCGTCAGCAATCAGTCCGGCATTGCGCGCGGTATGTTCGAGGAGCAGGCTGTCCGCGATCTTCACGCGTGGATGAACCGCGACTTGGCCCGGTTCGGCGCGCACATCGACGACTTCGCATTCTGTCCACATCATCCGGAGGGAACGCGGCCCGAGTACGCGGTTGTCTGCCGATGCCGCAAACCGGCGCCGGGGATGTTCGAAACGCTGATGGCGCGATGGCCGGTCGACGCGGCGCGCAGCATCACCATCGGCGATCGCGACCGCGATCTCGCGGCGGGGGCGGCGGTGGGCGTAAAAGGCCTGCTGTTTTCGGGAGGCAATCTATTCGAATTCGCCCAGGCGAACGGTTTGATTTGACGCCGACGCGTTTATTACCGATGCGCTCGTCGCCGGATCAGCCGGCGACGAGCATCGCTTCCCGCTCGCGTTCCCATTCGGCGGCGTAGCTGCAATTCTTGTACGCGGTGAAATAAGGGCCGCCTTCGGTGTAATGCAGCAACGAGACTTGGTCGGCGGGAACCGTCGGGTCATAGTCGACCAAGTGATTCCAGCGGTGCGGAATTTCGCCGATCAAATTGTCATCGCCCAGCCACTTGAATTGATGCAGTTGCAGTCCCGTGGCCGTGTTGACGTAATCGGGTGTGAGAGCCTTGCACTTGGCGTTGTTGAACAGAATAACGCTCGACCAGTTTTTCTTTTCGTACTTGGTCTGCGGCTGATCGAGAAACTTGATGTTTTCGCTCGGCTTATGGTCGTGCTTGACGACTTGAACCGCGTATTTGTCGTCGCGCAACTTCCACAGATTGGCGATGTCGTCGAGCACCAGCATGTCGCAATCGCAGAACATGCTCCAACCCTGGTAGTCGCTCAGGTAGGGCACCAGGAACCGCGAAAACGAAAATTCGGTCGATTGCAACGGATTCCACTCGCGCTTGAAGATGCCCTTCAGCTGCGACAGCATCAGCGGCGCAATGGTCACAGGTTCCGACGCTCGGACCAAGATGCTGTAAGCGAGGACGTTGTATGCGACGGCTTCGCGAGGGTCATATCCGATGAATACGCGTATCATGTTCGAACCTTCTTCAAATTCCAGTAACGGCCGACTTCCCAACCACAAACATCGGTCAGATTACCCAATAGCCGGCCGGATTCGGTGATCTAAGTCAATTGCCAGCGTGCGCAAACTCCGAAAGCGCGTTGGCCGCCGCGGCCAAGGGTTCCGACCACGACCCCGGAACGGATTGCCGGAAAATCCGCACCGCCGGATACCACGGACTATCGGTTCGATCAAAGAACCAATACCAAAGCTTGCCGGCGCCGGACGGTGCCAAGACCCAAGTCGGCACACCCAGCGCCCCCGCCACATGAGCGGTCGTGTTGCTGACCGTGATGACGAGGTCGCAGGCGGCGATCAACGCGGCCAGCCCATCGATGTCGTTGAATAGGTCGAGATCGGGGACTTCGGTTACGGGAACGCCAAGGGTGTTCTTGGCCGCGGTTCGTTCCACTGCCGTATCCCCATATTGCAGCGTGACAAAGGCCGTATCCGGCAGCGACAAAATATTCCGCCACTCGGACAGGGCCAAGCTTTTGTGCGTGCCGAATTCCTCGTTCTTGCTGATCCACGAAATGCCGATCAGGCGCTTCGCCGATCCAATGGCCTTGGCGCGGTACCCGGCCGCACGGTCCGTATCCGCCCGCCAATAGTGCCGGCGGTGTGGAAACGAAGCTTCGTTGGGGCGCAGAAAGCGGCCCAGGCCGCCGGCTGCGATCTGGCTTGCTGCTTTGTTTTTCTTCACGACGTCGGCGACTTGTTCCCCGCGGCCGGCAACAATCATGTCCGGATAGCTGCGCCGCCAAAGCGGGACCAATCGGTTGTCGCATTCAAGGATCACGGGAACGCCGCGCTCGACCAAGTCCGGCACCATGCCGCCGTACAAGATTTCATCGCCGACACCCTGCTCGCCCCAGACCAGGACAGGGTTCTTGGAAGCCTTGATTTCAGTCATCGGTAGAAGACCCTGGCCACGGTCGATTGCCGGGAAGTCCCGGCATTGCCAGCGTACATCGAACGTTTCCCATCCGTCCTCAAACTGCCCCAAGGCCAGCAGAGTCAGCGTCGTGTTCCAA
Organism: Paracoccaceae bacterium; assembly: GCA_020446775.1. Classification (GTDB taxonomy): domain Bacteria; phylum Pseudomonadota; class Alphaproteobacteria; order Rhodospirillales; family Rhodospirillaceae; genus VGEM01. The sequence continues at coordinate 1,787 of JAGREB010000284.1, read as the reverse complement.
TGCGCTTCGGGGTAGTTCGGTTGGAGCGCCAGGGCCGCCCGATAAGCGTCGAGCGCGCCGGTAAGGTCGCCCTTGCGTTGCAGGATGTTGCCGAGGTTCGAATGGGCTTCGGCGAGTCCGGGCTTGAGCGCGATCGCCCGCCGCACGCTGGCCTCGGCTTCCGTAACTCGATTAAGCGCATAAAGCGCGATTGCGCGGTTGTTGTGCGCATCGGCGTAGTCGGGCCGCAATTCGATGGAGATATCGTGATGTTTGAGCGCTTCTTCGGCGTTGACCACATCGCGTTGGATAATGCGGCCGAGATTGGTGTGCGGATTGGGCGCGGTTGGATCGGCCGCAACCGCCCGGCGCGCCATCCGCTCTGCCTCGGCGTTCTCGCGCAATTCATAAAGCACGCCCGCATATTCATCGAGCGCGTTGACGAAGTCGGGCCGCAATTCGATGGCCCGGCGGTAGGCCTGGCCGGCTTCGCGCCATTTTCCATCGAGCCGCAAAGACACTGCCAAGTAATACGCGGCATCGGCATTCTCGGGATCGACGGCCATAAAAGTGCGCGCCGCTTTCGCGCCTTCCGGCACGCGTCCCGTTTCGAGCAGGATGGAACACATCGTACGCCAGCCCAGTGCGAACTTGGGATGACGCGCCAGGCAGTCGGTCAATGTTTGGACGGCATCGACAGTCTGACCGCTTTGCGCGAGTGCCACGGCCAGCGCGTTTTCGGTGTCGGGATAATCGGGCTGCAGGGCCAGCGCGCGGCGGTAGTCTGAAATTGCGCCGTCCGCATCGCGCGAATTCCACCGCGCGACGGCAAGGTTGAACGCGGCTTGAGCGGATTGCGGTGCGGCGTCGGCAAGTTTTGCATATAGGTCGAGTGCGCGCGGAAAATCGTTCTGGGCCGATGCTGCCGCGGCGAGAATTTCCATGGCCGGATAATGATCCGGCTTGAGTTGCAGGCAGCGCTCTATCCGTTTGATCGCCTCGGCGTGCCGGCCGGTCTGGTAAAGCAACGCTCCGAGAAGATACAGGGCGTGGACGTGTTTCGGATTCCGGGAAAGCGCGCGTTTGTAGCCGGCTTCGGCCTCGGCGTGTTGTCCGGCTTGATGCGCCGTGCTTGCCTGCTGAATCAGTTGCTCAAGCTTGACGTCTTTCTTGGAAGCCGTGCCCGGCGTCATGGTGCGGTGCCGGTTTGGCCGGCTCCATGCTCGTGAGGTCTCGCCGATCGGTTAGGCATCGTCTATGCCGGTTTGCCCGGCGACGCGCACGACCTCTTCGATGCTGGTCGCTCCCTGCCACGCTTTGATCAGACCGTCCTCGAACAACGTCCGGTATCCCGTGCCGCGCGCCAGTTTCTGCAATTCGTGCTGAGGTTTCTGGTGCAGGATCGCGTCGGAAATATCCTCGCCGACGGCGCACACTTCATAGATCCCCAGGCGTCCGCGGTATCCGGTATGCTGACACTGCGCGCAGCCCTTAGGCTCGAACCATTGTGGCGTGCCGGTGAGGAGGTTCGGGAACTGCGCACGCATCTGTTCGCACTTGGTCTTGATCGCGTGCGGGGGGTCGTGTGGCACGCGGCAGGCCGGGCATAACCGCCGCACCAAGCGCTGCGCCATAACCGCGCGCACCGAAGAGGCGACCAGGAACGGCTCGACGCCCATATCGATCAAGCGTGTGAAAGCGCTGAGCGAGTCGTTGGTATGGAGCGTCGAGAAGACCATGTGACCGGTCAGCGACGCCTGAACGGCGATTTGCGCGGTTTCGAGGTCGCGAATTTCCCCGATCATGAT
>JAGREB010000025.1 GCA_020446775.1 Paracoccaceae bacterium | reverse complement strand
GCACCAGCCGGCCTTCGGCGTCGGTATTGCCGATTTCGACTTTCAGGCCTTTGCGCGAATTCAAGATGTCGCCGGGCCGAAACGCATTGCCCGAAACGGCATTCTCGACCGCCGGGATCATCAATCGCAGCCGCACGTTCAGTTTGGCCGCCATGATCATGTCGGCAAGGCCGAGCATGGTCGCCGCACCGCCCATGTCCTTCTTCATCAGCAACATGGCCGATGACGGTTTGAGATCGAGCCCGCCGGAATCGAAACACACGCCTTTGCCGACCAACGTGACCTTGGATGCGCTGATGTCGCCCCAAGCGAGATCGATCAGACGCGGCGCCACCGATGAGGCCCGGCCGACGGCATGAATCATCGGATAGTTTTGCGCCAACAGATCATCGCCCACGACCACGCGCAGCTTCGCACCATGGCGGTCGGCAATATTGGCGGTGGCATCCGCGAGTGCATCGGGCAGCATGTCGGACGCCGGTGTATTGATAAGGTCGCGGCTTAGGGTCGCGGCAGGGACCGCGCGCTCGACATAGGCGCGGTCGCAATTCTTCGGCCAAACCAACTGCGCCAGCGGTTTGTCGTTCTCGAGTTTGGGCGATTTGTAAGTCTTGAAAGCATACGCGCCGAGAGCCCACGCCAGCGCCGCCCAAGTCGGGAAATGCGGCGCAAGCTTTTCACCCGCACCCACGGTATCGGTCAGCGCATAGGTTCCAGGCGGAAGGCTTTTCGCCAGATTGCCCGTCACCCAGGGATCGTCACCCTGGCCGAGGCCGAGCACCACATGCGCCGGGTTACCGTCTTCGCCGGCGACGACGGCGACTGCGCCGGCGTCAGCCTTGAAAGCGGTCGCCGCAAGCCACGCCTGCGCGCGCGCGGGCAACACCTTACGCCAGCTTTCGAGATTGGCCGCAGAAACGGCATGGATCGGAATCGGTTGTTGCGATCCGGCCTCGACCAGAACTGTGGATACCGAGGACATGGCGCGAACGTTACGGTGCGGCTGAGGCGGCCCGCGCAGGCGCCGCGGGTTTCGCGGCAGGCTGATCGGGTTGCGGCGCGGGAGTCTCGGCGGCAGGTGTTTCCGCAGGCGGCGCGATGATGCCTTGCGCGATGTAGTAGCGCGCCGCGCCCGGATGCAGCGGCAGGCGGAGATCGCCGGCCGCGCGCGCCTTGCTCATGAGTTTGCCGCGCGGGTGCCCCGCCGCGAACAAGGATGCGTTGCGTTCATGCCAAATCGCCCGCGCGATTCCAAAGGCGAGGTCGTCCGACATATCGTCGCGCGCGACCAACACCGCCCCCACGGCAAGCGTCGGAGTCGCTGGAACACCGGCATAGGCATCCGCGGGGATCTGATCGACCGTATAATAAGGCAACACTTGCGCGATCTTTTCGGCCGTCGGCCCATCGATTGGGATCACGTCGAAGGGGTCGGCGCGCGCCAAATCCGAGAGCGCCAGGACCGGTGTGCCGCCGATGACGAACATGGCGTCGATTTCGCCCGCTTTGAACGCCGCCGGGGCGGCGGTCAGGTCGAGCGTCTTCATGGTCACGGCATCCCACGGCACGTCGTAAGCCGCGAGAACGACCCGGGCGGTGTACCGCGTGCCGGTCCCCTCGCCGTCGACCGCCACGGTTTTCCCGGCCAAATCTTTGACGGACGTGATTTTCGCGGCTTTCCGCGCGATCAAATGCAATGTCGCGGGGTAGAGCTGGGCGATCAGTCTGAGCCGGTTGAGCGGTTCCTGGCCCTCGAATTCATAGGATCCGCGATAGACCCATTCGGCGATGTCGGAATCGGACAGCCCCAGCTCGATGTCACCGCGCGCGACGGCCCGCAAATTGTCGAGCGGCCCGCCGGTGGTTTGGGCCGTGGCAATCAATCCCGGCACCCCGCAGCTGCCGCCACGGTCGCAAGGGCGCGAACCGGGCGGGTTGGAAATGGCGTTGCCGATCAGGCCACCAAACGGAAAGAGGGTCGAGTCGGTCGGGCCGGTTGCGATCCGAACGACTTTGATTTCAGGGACTTGCTGGGCATTCGCGGCGGGAATCGCCGCACACAGACCGAGACTCAACGCCGAAGCAATGTGGAGAACCGTACTGAGACGGAAGGGCGACACGTTTCTCGGGCCAGCCTGGTGAAGTCGTGAAAGACACAATAACAACGCGCCGCATCAGCAGCGGTTGCATATGCCGTGAATAACACAATCTTCGGCATGTGGTTACCTTTTGAGGCTCAATTCGCGATTAATATTGTGACACGATCCGTGCACGAACGTGTCATGTCCCGGAGTCGGGTCGAACAAAAATTAGCCGCCTTTGCCTTGCGCAAATCCGCGCACGAACGCCGCCACGCCGTCGTCGGCGGGCCGGCTTACGACGTCGTCGCGCCGGCCGACCTGGACCACGGTACCGTCGCGCATTACCGCGAGATGATCGGCAAGACGGAGCGCTTCGGCGGGATCGTGCGTGATCAACACCACGGTTTTCTTCAGCTCGGCTTGAAGCCTGAGGATTTCATCCTGCATATCGCGCCGGGTAATGGGGTCGAGCGCCGCCAGCGGCTCGTCCATCAGAAGCACCGGCGGATCGCCGACCAGCGCGCGCGCCAGTCCGACGCGCTGCTGCATACCGCCCGACAACTCACGTGGTAGAGCGGCGGCGAAATCCCGCAATCCCACGCGTTCGATCCATTGATCGGCGCGTTTGCGGCGCTCACCCGCGTCGATGCCTTGAATACGCAAAGGAAACGCGACGTTGTCGCGCACGGATTTATGCGGCAGAAGGCCGAATCCCTGAAACACCATGCCGAAGGTCGCCCGGCGAAAAGCCCGCAAGGCGGCATCGTCGAGAGCGGTCAAATCCTGACCGCCGACCGAAATTGTGCCGCGCGACGGACGGATCAGGAGATTGATCAGGCGGATCAGAGTCGATTTGCCCGAACCGGATGCGCCCATAACGGCGAAAATTTCTCCGGCCGCGATGTCGAGCGTGACGTCGTTCATCGCGACCACATGATTGGTGCGCGCGAGGATTTCCGCTTTGGACAATCCCGTGTCCAGCAATGGCCAGACGGTTCCGAGCTTGGGCCCAAAAACCTTGGCAACATGTTCGAAGGAAATTCCGATAGACATGGACGATCTAAGATATGGACGGTCTAAGACGGCGCATCGACACCGGGCATGACGCGGCGGGCCGTGGCCTGGGTGACGCGATCGAGAATCACCGCGAGCGCAACGATGGCGAGGCCCGCCACCGCGCCGCG
>JAGREB010000283.1 GCA_020446775.1 Paracoccaceae bacterium | reverse complement strand
AAGGACCGGATGGAGGCGATCTCCCGGTTGGCTTGCCCTGCGGTCCATTCGACGCCATCGGCCACCGGACGCTCGAGGAAGGATTGCGCGCCTGGGTTCGCGAACAAACAGGGTTACACCTCGGATTTGTCGAACAGCTTTATACCTTCGGTGACCGGTTCCGAGACCCGAGCGAGCGGGCAGGCGGGGCGCGTCCGGTCTCGGTCGGATACGTGGCGTTGGTCCGGGAGTCGCCGAAACAGCCCCGCGACGTCATTTGGAGCGATTGGTACCGGCACTTCCCGTGGGAGGACTGGCGGTCGGGCAGTCCAGGTGTCATTGCAGCGGTCATTGCGCCGAAATTAAAGAATTGGATCGACCAATCGGCCAGCCGGGGTGACCGGAACCGCCGCCGCGATCGGGTCGACACTTGCTTCGGAATTGGCGAAGCCGGGTGGGACAACGAGCGGGTTCTCGACCGGTACGAACTGCTGTATGAGGCCGGTTTGGTTGCTGAATCGGTTGCCGATGGACGGGTCCCGGCAAGTGAAACGCTATCGAAAACGCACGCGCTAACCGGGGCTCGGCTGGCGCGCGATCATCGGCGAATCTTGGCGACCGCGATGGGGCGCCTGCGCGGAAAGATCAAGTATCGACCGGTGATCTTCGAGGTCATGCCGCCTGCCTTTACCCTGCTTCAGCTCCAGCGTGCGGTCGAAGGTTTGGCGGGAACCACGCTTCACAAACAGAATTTCAGGCGTCTGGTGGCCCATGAAGGACTGGTGGAAGCCACCGGCCAAATCTCGGCCCAGACCGGCGGGCGTCCGGCGGAACTGTTCCGGTTCAGGCGCGATGTCTTGCGCGAACGGCCTGCCCCCGGGGTGCGGCTTCCGGTTCGACGGACGTCCAAAACCAAAGCGTAACCGGGTCGGTTCGGCGTTAGAGAATTGGCACCTAACTAATTGTAATATATTAATATTATTCCATCTTTCTCGATTTGATTCCCCCGGCATTCAAGGCGCTTTCCCCCGGCCGATGCAGGCTTTTCTTGACTTCGATCGCACAGTTTTCTTAGATGATTTTCAAGAAACACGTGGCCACGTGTTTTTTGTACGAAACAGTTATGCTCATTTATAGTATAAGTTCACGAAAGTATCACCGGTTGGCCACCGGGACGGCACCGAGTTGAGAAGGTCAAAGTCATGAATATCGTGCGCGAGACCACACCCGACTTGCGGTTCACCAGCGAGGTGGAACGCAATACGGCGCACCTCTACGAGAAAGTCCGCAAGGTCGTACCCGCCGTGGAATGGCCGGTCTATGCGCCGTTGATCGACCGCATCAACCGGCTCAAGAAGCAGAAAAATGCCGTCATCTTGGGCCACAATTACATGACGCCCGAGATCTTCCACTGTGTCGCCGATATCACCGGCGATTCATTGGCGCTTGCGCGCAGCGCCGCGAAAACCGACGCCGATATGATCGTGATGGCCGGCGTGCATTTCATGGCCGAGACGGCGAAATTGCTGAACCCTGCGAAAAAAGTGCTCATCCCGGCCATCGACGCGGGATGCACGTTGGCTGAGGCGATCACTGCCGAGGATGTGCGTAAATTGAAAGCGCAGTATCCAGGCGTGCCGGTGGTGACTTACGTCAATACGTCCGCGGACGTAAAAGCGGAATCCGACATCTGCTGCACGTCGGGCAATGCCGTCGAAACCATCAATATGCTCGACGTGCCGCGCGTCATCATGTTGCCTGACGAATACCTGGCCCTGAACACGGCGCGTCTGGTGAAGACTGAAATCATTACGTGGAAGGGCCGCTGTGTCGTCCACGAAGCCTTCACGCCAACCGATATCGGCAATCTGCGCAAATCGAATCCGGGCGTCGTCGTTCTGGCGCACCCTGAGTGTTCGCCCGATGTGATCGATGTGTGCGACTACGCCGGATCGACGGCCGGAATGATCGACTACGTGGCCAAGCACAAACCGGCCAAGGTCGTGCTGATTACCGAATGTTCCATGAGCGACAATGTCGCTGCCGAGTTCCCCGAGCTCGATTTCGTCAAACCGTGCAACCTTTGCCCGTTCATGAAGAAAATCGATCTTGAAGGCATTCTGCACGCGCTCGAAACCGAGACTCATCAGGTCGAAGTCGATCCGGCAATCGCCGCGCGTGCCCGCGTTTCGGTGGAGCGCATGTTGACCGGTTGGAAACCCGGCGCGGCCTAAACGGCCACCGGCAAAAGGTCCGGCGAAAGATATTACAGTGGCAAATTCGTCGGTTCCCGCGCCTCCTCCGCAATCGTTGATCGACGAAGCGGTCACGCGCGCCCTTGCCGAAGATCTCGGCGAAGCGGGCGATGTCACGTCCGCAGCTGTAATCCGCGCCGACGCGCGCAGCGCCGGTGTAATCGCGGCTCGCAAGGCCGGAACGGTCGCGGGAATTGAGATCGCGGCGCGCGCATTTTCCCTGATGGACGCGGGTATTTCCGCCGTGCCAACGGTTATTGACGGAACTCGCGCCGCTGCCGGTACGGAACTTTTGCGCCTTGAAGGTTCCACGCGTGCGATCCTTGGCGCTGAACGCGTCGCGCTAAATTTCCTCGGACGATTGTCTGGCATTGCGACCGCAACGGCTGAAATCGTACGCGCCGTCGCGCACACCGAAGCGCGTATTTGCTGCACGCGAAAAACAACGCCGGGTCTGCGTGGGCTCGAAAAATACGCCGTGCGCTGCGGCGGCGGCGTGAATCACCGGTTTGGTTTGTTCGATGCGGTGCTGATCAAGGA
>JAGREB010000282.1 GCA_020446775.1 Paracoccaceae bacterium | reverse complement strand
ACGATCATGCCGCCTTCGCCACCGGTCGAGATAATCTTGTCCTGGCAAAATGAAAAACAACCGATGGTGCCGATGCCGCCGACCGGTCGTCCGCGATCCGATGCGCCATGCGCCTGGGCGCAGTCTTCAATCACCGCGATCCCATGTTTTTGCGCCAAGGCCATCAACGGGTCCATGTCGGCCGGACGGCCGGCCAAGTGAACCGGAATGATCGCCTTGGTGCGCGGCGACAGAACCGGTTCCACTGTCGCAGCGCTCAGCGTCTGAGTGTCGCGGTCGATGTCGGCGATGACCGGCGTTGCTTTTCGTGTGGCGACGGCCGCCGCCGTGGCAATAAACGTCCGCGCCGGAACGACGACCTCATCGCCGGGGCCGAGACCAAGGGCACTCAGCGCCAGTTCCAGCGCCATGGTTCCGTTGGCAACGGCCAAGCCGTACTTCACGCCGCAATGGGCGGCATAACGCTGCTCGAATGATCGCGCTCGGGTGCCGGTCCAATAATTCACGTCACCGGCAGAAAGCACTTCGGCGACGGCTGCGATTTCGTCGGGCGCATAAGCGGGCCACGGGGCCAATGTCCGGCGCGCGCCTTTGGTCATGGCTTCATTGGGCTCTTGTTTGCGGGCATGACAATCGCGGCCGCCGTTGCCGCGATCACCTTGATATCGCTCCAGCAACTGCGTGTGCGAACGTAGTCCCGGTACATTCTCACTTTTTCCGGCAACACAATATCGCGATAAGCTCTTTCAGGATCCGCATAATTTGCCAGGATCGTTTCCTCGTTGCGGAATTTGACCGTCACGGGATCGGTCATCCCGGGTTTGACCGATAAAATTTCCGCGCGCGCGTCGTCACCCCACAACGCAACGTATTCGGGGACCTCGGGGCGCGGTCCCACCAGGCTCATATCGCCCGCGAAGACGTTCAAGAGTTGCGGCAACTCATCGAGTTTAAAGCGGCGCAACCATACGCCGACGGACGTGATCCGTTTGTCGCCGCCCGCCGTGACGCGCGGTCCCGCATTGTCGTCGTGGCGCATGGAACGGAACTTGAAAATCTCGAACGGCCGGTTGTTCAGTCCGGCACGGGTCTGGCGGAACAGGACCGGTCCCGGTGAATCGATTTTGACCGCGATCGCGATCAAAATCAGAATCGGCGACAGGACGATTAACCCCGCGCCGGTGACGATGAGATCGATCAGGCGGCGGACCACGATATGCGCCTTCAGCCCAAGAGGTCGCGCACGGCCGCGATCACGCGCTGCTCGTCGTCCGCGGTCATTCGCGTGTACAGCGGCAAGGTGACGGCGCCCTTGAACGCGTTTTCGGCGTGGGGAAACTGCTTGGCATCGAGCCGGTAAGTTTTGCGCCAGTAGGGCTGGCGGTGCAGCGGAATGAAGTGAACGCTGGTGCCGATCCCGCGTTCGGTCATTGCGCGGATGAAGTCGTCGCGGTTGAGTTTCGCATCGGATGTCAGGCGAACAATGAACAGGTGCCAAGCATGTTGATCGCCCGCCGGCGGCATTGCTGGCATGATCAGCGGCAAGCCGGAAAGAGCGTCGCGAAACCGCTGCGCCATGTCGCCGCGCTTGGCATGAAAGCTGGGCAGGCGCCTCAGTTGATGGATGCCGATCGCCGCGGCGATATCGGTCATGTTGTACTTGAAACCCGGCGCGACCACTTCGTAGGCCCAAGACGGTTTATCGCTGGTGTAACGGTCGAATGAATCGCGGTCCATGCCATGCAGGCGCATGATGCGGCAGCGCTTCGCGATGTCGGGATCGGCCGTCACCACCATGCCGCCTTCGCCGGTGGTGATGGTCTTGGTGGCGTAGAAACTGAACACGGTCGCGTCCGACGCCAGGGCACCAATCGTCTTGCCATTGTGTGTCGCCGGCAAGGCATGGGCCGCGTCTTCGACGACTTTGAGGTTATGGCGCTTTGCGACATCGAGAATGCCCGTCATGTCGCAGGTAAGGCCGCCGATATGGACCGGGATGACGGCTTTCGTTTTCTTGGATACGGCCTGTTCTATTGCTTCGGCGGTGATGTTGAGCGTGTCCGGGTCGCAATCGACAAATACCGGGTGCGCGCCCAGATAACGCACGACTTCGGCGGTGGCGGTAAAGGTATAGGTCGGCACGATGACTTCGTCGCCCGGACCGATCCCCACCGCTTCCAGCGCCAGATGCAATCCGGCGGTTGCCGAGTTGACCGCGACCGCGTGGAGCGGCGGGCCTTCGGAGCCCTTACCCACGTAGGTCGCGAAGTCGTCTTCGAGTTGCCGTGCCCGTGCGCCGGTGGTGATCCATCCGGAGCGCAAGACGGCGGTCACTTCGGCAATCTCGTCTTCGCCGATGTCGGGCAGCGCGAAATAAAGGAACGGCTGGCTCACACGCGATCTCTTCGCCGGGGCCGCGTCATTGACGCCGTGTGTAAAGCGTGAACTCGTGTCCGGCGAAGGTGGTCGTCGCCTTGGCTTCGAAATTGGCCGCGATCAAAAGCGCGGCATCGTCTTTTTCGGCAAAGGAATTACCGGTCTCGATCAGGAGACTATCGGCACCGCGCGCCAGCCAACGTTTCAGGGTATCGGAGGTCCATAATGTATGGCCTTCGAGCGCGGCCAACACCGTGTCGCGCCGCGCGCCGGTGACGGCGGGCGTAAGTTCGCGGTAAGTCCGTGCCGGGTCGAGCAATTGCGGCGATATCCCGCGGCGCGCCATCACGATGGCATAAGGCAGCGCGGGAACGTCGTGAAGCGCGACGATCTGCTCGCCCGCAGAAGTGTCCTTGATCAAAAGCTGACCCAGCCGCGACGCATCGGTTGCCATGTCGACGCTACCCGACGCGCGTAGCGCGGCGGCGGGATAAAACTGGTATTCGGACCTCATCGCCAAACCCGGCGCGAAGGTCGATACCGCAATTACGGCCAGGGCACCCCCGACCACGAACGGCGCGCCGGGAAGCTGTCTGCCGCGCGCCCACCGCCAAATCATCGCCAGCGACAAACCTGCGCCAAGGGCGGCAACCGGCAATGCGCTGCCGGCGCTTTGTCCGACCAAACAGTCGTCGCACGGGGCAAGCAACGATATCGTTTCCCCGGCCACCAGCCAGATCAGATAAATCGGAACGACCCACAACACGCGCAGAGCACGGCCCGTCAGTGCAACGAGCGCGAGACACGCGATCAAAGCACCGGCAAGCGGCAGCAGCATTGTATCGACCAATTGCATCAGCCCGTCGCGCGGCCATGCCGGGCTGAGCATATTCGCGCCGGTCGTGGCCACGTCGATCTGGACCAGCGCGCGCGGCGCTATTCCTGCGAGGTCGAGAACCGGAGCGATTAAAGGTCCCCACAAGGCAAGCTCCGTCAGTCGCGCCGGATAAAGCCACAGTATTCCTGCGATTGCTGCCCCTGTCGCGATGATCAACGTCATGCACTGCATGAACCGGTCCCGGCCGACGGCAATCGTGTAAAGCGGAATCAACGCCAACGCGATCAGGGCGGTGTCCCGGCTTGTCATGAATAAGACCGCGAGCAGGACGCCGAACACGGCGGGCCGCCACAGGCTGGGTCTGCCGACCGCGCCGATCAGCAGCCACAGCGCCAATGTGTGCAACAGCGCGACCATCGCCGCCGGCGTGGCGGTTGCGAATGCGTAACCGGCCGATGGCGTGACAAGGAAGATCGCCGCCGCGGCCGACGCGGCCAGCGTATTGGCGGTCAGTTTCCGGGTCAGCGTGAACATCAGTGCCGCGCAGACAGCGCCGCAGGTAACCGACAGCCACCGCAATGGCGCGATATCGGGCCCGGTCAGATCGATCCATGCGCCGGCAAACCGATAATAGAGCGGCATCAGCCACGACGTGTCGCCGGTTGTATATGGCCGATAGGTGCCGTTCTCGTACCACAGCGCGCGGATCAAATACTGTGCTTCGTCATTCGACAGCGGAGCGTTGGTCACCACGTTGAACGCAAGCGTCGCGTAGGCGGCGAGGGCAATAAGGACGAGAACCGCCGCGGTGATCAGCGCCGCAAGCCGGCCGCGATGGGGAGATGTTTCGGTCGAGCCGTCCGACATGTCTGCCTATTCGGTACCCAAATTCGCGCCTAAGCGCGTCAAAGCGCCGGCGCATGTTGCAATGTCCGGAGCCTTTCGACCGACGCGAACGGGGAGCATTTCGCCCAATCGCAACATCCACCACCTGATTTTTCACCATTGTAACGCGTTCCGGGCGCTTGCCAAGAATCCGTCCAGTTCAAGGGTATAGGAACTTTCGGCGCAAAGCTTGCGGTCGGGACAAGGGCGCGGCACTGTCGAAACAACACCAACACTCGAACCGTTTTGGCGATGACCAACCAGCCCATCAGCGCACCTGAGGTTGCATCCGGCCCCGTGCGATATTCCGCCCGCGCGATAATTGCCGCTGTCGTCGGGGTTCACGCCGTCTACGGCGCCTATTGGGCCGACCGGCTGGTTCCAACTGTGGTGGAACTCGCGCTCGCCCGGGATCCCAGTCAGGTCCCGGTCCTTGCGGCGATCTGGCCGGTTTGGACCCGGGTTTTGGGGATCGCCGGTCTGGAACCGTTGTTGGCGGGCAGGGCGCTGTCGATCGTCTGCGCCACGCTCGCGATCCTTACCATGTTTCGCCTGTTGCGCGGATTTGCCGGGGATCGGGTTGTTGCCGCCGGGGCGTGTCTCTTATTCGTCGCGTTCCCACCCATTACGGCGTCATGGGCTTTGGCCACACCGCACGCGCTGTCGGCGTTGCTCGTGACGGCGCTGCTCGCGCTTTCGCTCGCTGAGCAAAGCCGCGGGCGATTCATCATGGCAGGCGTCAGCGCGGTGTTATTAAGCGCCTTGCATCCGCTGGGGCTGATTTTGACGGCGCTGGCGCTCGTACCCGCCGCGGCGATGCCTACAGCCGGGCGCGGGATCAAATGGCGGGTCATGGCGGGCGGTTTTCTTGTTCTGGGGCTTGGCGCCATGTTGTCCGGTGTCCTGCGCCCGCCAGCGGACATCGATGTTTCCAACCTGGGGCAAACCGGGTTCGTTGCCGCCATACTCCTGCCCTACGTGCTGATTTGGACCGTCTTAGTCTTGTCGGCTGCAAGTTTGCGCTCGGCGGCCGTGCGTGCCCAACTCGGGACCGGGGGGTGCGCGGCGTCGCTGGCGGCGATGATCGGCGTTCCGGCGTGGGCAGTCGGGGCGGGCGGCCTTCTTGCCCCGGGCGAGGTACTGACATCCTTCGCCTATGTCCTGCCGTTGGCGGTCATAGGGGCCGTGCCGTTGGCGATCTGGGTGCGCTTCGTCATGCCGACCGTCAAATCGCTGGCGGCTTGGATCCTGTTTCCCGTCATCATGTATTCGGGCTTTTGGCTGGCTTTGGGACCGGTCGGTCTGGACCGTTTTCCGTACGCATTTCGCACCGAAGCGCCGGCGCCAGGAATCGTTCCTTAACCCACACCCCGATTCGGGCCTTTCCCGCGTTGCGAGCCCAGGGCTGCAGGCTGCGCAGCCGATCGGTGCGCCGACGCGTTCATAGTCGCGAGAACCCCGTTAAATCCCTGAATAAAAAGGGTTTATTAATACGCTCCTGGCACTGCTTTCCGGTCGGTGCGGGCGCTCAGCAGGAATCATCCTGGACAAGTCCGTCCGGACCTAAAATAATGCTGCCCGAACACACGGTTACCGTCCCTTTTTGGGACATTGGATCTGGTTGGCTAAAGTCGCGACACCAAGAGTGGGTCTCGCGCGCCTTTGTGCGCGTTGCCGAAGCAACCATGATCGTTCAGCGCAAAATTTCCAAGGCTACACTTTGTTCCACGTTGCTTTCGGCGACATTGCGTCCGGCGTTCGCACGTTTCGCGCTGGTGATCGGCTTGATCGCCGGCGCGTTGGCGGCATCGTCCGCGCCCGGACACGCATCCACCGATGAAGTGCTGCGGATGGTGCGCGAGCAGGCGCGCAACGAAGGCAAGCTGAACCTTGGTCAGCCGCGCGGTGTCGACATCATCGTCAAGCTGCGCGCCAAGGATGGATCGCCGGTCTATTCCGACAACCTCGCGCTGGCCAAGGCGTCCATCAGACAGGCGCGTCGTGATCTTGCGACGGACTTGCAAGGCACCGGGATCGGCATCGGCGCGGAATTATCGACCCTGCCGTTTGTCGCGGCCTCCGTTACCGAATCACAGCTGATGAATTTGTTGGCCAGCGATTCCGTGGACGGCGTGTTTCTCAATCGTAAGGAACGCAAGGCGCAAGTCACCTCCACGACCGTCGAGCGCGCCGCCCTCGCCAGTTCGGTGCCGTCGATCGATGTCGCCGCCGCCTGGGCCGCCGGGTACGACGGCGAAGGATTGACCGTCGCCGTCATCGACGGCGGTTTCCGCACCGTTCATCCAATGCTCGCGGGCAAGGTGGTTCAGGAAGCGTGCTTCGCGCTCGATGATCCCGATTTCGATACCTTCACGCGCTGTCCGTCGGGCCAGGTCCCCGAGATCGGATCGGGCGCGGCCTCGAACTGCCCGCCCGGGTCGGATCGGTGCGATCACGGCACGCACGTCGCGTCGATCGCGGTCGGAAACGATGGGACAAATTTTGGCGTCGCCCGCGGCGCGAAACTGTTGCCGATCGACGTGTTTTCGCGCGTCGAGTCGAGCGATGACTGCGATCCCGACCCGGTGCCGTGCGAGTTGACCGACCGGCTCACCGTTTTGAAGGCGCTCGACTACGTCAACGAAGTCGCCGAGCAATACAACATCGTCGCCGTCAACTTGAGCATCGGCGGCAGCGATCAGGAAGGCAGTTGCGACGACGACCCGCGCGCCGAGGTCGTCGCCATGCTGCGCAAGAAGGGCATCGCCACCACCATCGCGGCCGGCAACAGTGGTGCAACGGGAGCGGTAAATACACCGGCCTGCATCACGGCGGCTGTGGCGGTCGGCGCCACCAATGACGGTACGACCGTCGCCAGCTTCAGCAACTTTTCCAATTTGGTCGACGTGATGGCCCCGGGCGTTTCGATCACGGCCGCGGACGGACGTTCCGACGGCCTCAGGACCTTGCAGGGCACGTCCATGGCCGCGCCGCACGTGGCGGGTGCTTTTGCGCTTTTGCGCGACGCTGCGCCGGATAAGTCGCTTGATGAACTCGAGAACGCGCTCAAAGTCACCGGCGCACGCACGACGCGTTTGGATTCAGGGATTTTCGTGCCGCGTATCCGGGTCAACCGCGCAATTCTGCACCTCGAAGGCCGCGACCGCCGCGTCTTCAACAACGTGATGACGTCGTCGGCCGGCACCAACGTGCAAGGCGATTCATTCCTGCGTTTCCACAATGACTCCGCCGCGCCGGGCACCGTGACGGTCTCGCTTCGCGACGCCGATACCGGACGCGCGCTGGGGACGTGGACCAGCCCCCAGATCGCGCCGCACGCCTCGATGCAGTTTGCGATCAATCGTCTTGAAACCGACGCAACCGTGGCGGCGAACTCGGTCAGCGCAATCGCCAGCGACTCACGGCAGTTCTTCAATCTCGAAGTTGAAAGCAACTTCCCCGGTTACATGCAGCACATCGTCTGGGCGCGTTCGGTCGGGGCCTTGACCAATCTCAGCGCCTGCGCCGACGGCCTCGCCAAGGACAACGAAGTGCTGCTCAACGTGCATACGACCGGCTTGGCCGATTATCCCTCGCGGATTCGTATCGCGAATACCGGGGCCACGGCCGAGTCCGCGCAGCTGGCCTTCTACGGGGCAAGCACCGGTAAATCGATCGCGTCCTGGACGTCGCCCCAAATCCCCGCGGGCGGATCGATCGAGGTCACCATGGCCCAGATCGAGGCCGCAACGCCGGCCCTTTCGAATGCCGTGTCCGACGGCACGTCCCAGGTCAACGTCAATCTCGGGCGTCTTACGGGCTATCTCCAGCACGTTGTCCAGAATAGCCGCGCCGGCGTTCTGCTCGACCTCTCGCCCAAGTGCGAACTGGGCACGCGCGATTGACCGGGTTTGACAAGCGCCCGATTTGACTGGCGTCAATGTCTGCGCCATATGACGTTTCCAGGATAAGCGCGGTTCCGGCGTCATCGCGTTCAACGTCAGAAGGAAACGGTCATGAAAACGATTCGCGTCGAGCTCGCTCGCACCAAAGATCATCCCGAAGGGAATCCCGGTCACGTCTATGAATTTCGTGCCCCGCTCGACGCCGAGGGGCATCTCGACGCGGATGCATGGCCGAAGGTGAAGCAGCTTTGCACGGTGCGCCGCCTCGAAAACGGGACCGAGCAGGAAAAGGGGCTGTTGATTCGCACCAAGGGCGGGAAGTGGGTGTTTTCCTACGAGCCGGGCGATGACGACGACGAGGCGATCTTCAAATTCTCGACCCACGTCTTTAAGCCCGGCGAGTATGTGTCGATCACCGAACACGACGGCGAGCAGCGGACGTTTCGGATTACCTCGGTTGCCGACTGGCACCCGCCCGCGAGCTAATTGCCACCGGCGCGGGCCGGTTGCTGCTTAGCGCATGATGATTGTCTGGCCGGTCTTGGCGCGCTCGCTGTCGCTGACGGCGGGCTTCGGCGGCGGCACGTTGATGCCGCGCTGACAAGCCGGCCGCTCGGCCATCGCGGTATTCCAACGCGCCAAATTCTCGAGCCCCTCGACCGAAGTCTCCGACCATTCGTGCGTGCGCACCCAAGCCCAATTGGCGATGTCGGCGATTGAGTAATCACCGGCCAGCCATTCGACTTCGCCCAAGCGGCGATCAAGCACTTCGAACAACCTCCGGCATTCGTTCCGATAACGGCTGATCACGCTCGGGATCTTTTCGGGGAAATAGCGTACGAAGACGTTCGCTTGACCCATCATCGGCCCGATACCGCCCATCTGAAACATCAGCCATTCGAGCGCCAACGCCCGCGCGCGGCCATCGGGAGCCAGTAGACGGCCGGTTTTTTCCGCGAGGTAGATCAAGATCGCGCCGGACTCGAACACCGGAAATCCGCCCGGCTGGGTTTGGTCGACGATCAC